>NZ_BMOF01000067.1 GCF_014646935.1 Calditerricola satsumensis
TAGATTTTCTCGTGAGTGACCGGCTTCACTTCGGTTAGGTTTTTATGTGAGTTGACACGGACCCTGTTGGCGAAACCCGTGGCAACACGGATTGCATGGGCCGTCCATTTGCTTTAGAGTAAAGGAGCAAACCCTTACGGAAAGGAAGCATGGGGCATGGCCAAAGCGCGTCTGGACAAGATTCTTGCCGCATCGGGATTCGGCACGCGAAAAGAGGTCAAAAAGCTGATTAAGGAAGGCCTGGTCACCGTTGACGGGGAGCCGGCACACGATCCGGGCATGCATGTCGATCCCGACACGCAATTCATCGCCGTTGCCGGACAGGATGTGGAATACCGCAAACACCTCTACCTGATGATGAACAAACCGCCTGGTGTGATCACGGCCACGGAAGACCGCTCCCACCCCACCGTCAACGGCCTGCTTGATCCGCACCTGGCCAGACGGGTTTTCCCCGTCGGTCGCCTGGACAAGGACACCGAAGGCCTTCTGCTCCTCACGGACGACGGCAAATTGGCCCATGGCATTCTTTCGCCGCGGCGGAAAGTGGAGAAGGAGTACATCGCCGTGATCGACGGGCCGATCGGCGAAGCCGAAAAATTGGCCTTCGAACAAGGGCTGGTGCTCGACGACGGCACCCTGACGAAACCGGCCAAGCTCAAGGTTCTGGAAGACGGGGCCCATCCGCGCGTCGCCGTGACCCTGATCGAAGGGAAATACCATCAGGTCAAGCGCATGTTTGCCACCCTTGGCCGGCGCGTGCTGCACCTCAAGCGCATCCGCATCGGCCCGCTTGTCCTGGATGAGGCCCTCTCGCCCGGCGATTATCGGCCGCTCACCCCCGACGAAGAGGCCGCCTTGCTGGCCTTGCGTTCCGCATCCGCTCGGGAATGAGCAACACGTATGGGGCGGATCCTAATGGCACAGCAACGGTAAGGAGGTGCGCGCCTTGCGCAAACCCCAAGACCCGCAAACGCCGATGCGCCAGCGGAAACACCCGCCCACCATCGCCCCCGGCATGGAAAACGACGAACTGGACCGACCGGCCACCGAGGAAGAAAAACGGCGCGGCGACGTGACGCGGGTGACGGAACTGTTTCTCGATCGCGCCGATTAACCCCGGCGCAGCCGGCGGAAAAAGTCGCGCAACAGCTGCGCGCATTCCTCGGCCAACACCCCGGACGTTACCGCCACCCGGTGGTTGAAGCGCGGCTCGTCCAGCAGGTTCATCAACGTACCGGCACAACCGGCCTTGGGATCGGGCGCGCCATACACCACCCGCTCGAGGCGCGCCTGCACGATGGCCCCGGCGCACATCGGGCACGGTTCCAGGGTAACGTAGAGCGTGCACCCGATGAGCCGCCAACCGCCGAGGCGCGCCGCCGCCTCGCGGATGGCCACCATCTCCGCATGCAGGGTCGGATCCTTGCCGGTCTCGCGCAGGTTGTGGCCGCGCCCGACGATTTCCCCGTTTCGCACGATGACCGCCCCAATCGGCACCTCACCGAGGGCCTCGGCTTTGCGCGCCTCGGCGAGCGCCTCGCGCATAAACCCGCGATCCTGTTCGTCCCGGTCCGTCGCCCGCATCGTCACCGCCCAACACCCCCGCAACCCTTGCGCGCGACCCTCGCCTTCGCGCGCGTTTTTGTTTTGCCAACCGATCAAGCGCAAGATTTGCCCGGCGGTTTCCCCTTTCGTCCATCCAACGCGAACCGCACAAAAAAGACGGCCGTTCCCCGGCCGTTTCCCCGCAATCGGCTATGTACGTCGTGATCAGATAAGACTGGCGGGCCCGAGAGGACTCGAACCTCCGACACGCGGTTTAGGAAACCGCTGCTCTATCCATCTGAGCTACGGGCCCTTGGTGGCGGAGAGGGTGGGATTCGAACCCACGCGCGCCCCGAGGGCGCCTGGCGGTTTTCAAGACCGCTCCCTTCAGCCACTTGGGTACCTCTCCGCAAGATCTCCCTCGTGTATATCATACGACGGCGGCCGGCAAAACGCAACCGGCCGCCAAAAGCTGCCGCCTCCGCCTCAACCGGCCGGCGGCGCAATCACCTCGACGCCGCCCATGTACGGGCGCAGCGCCTCGGGGATGACCACGCTGCCGTCCGCCTGCTGGTAGTTTTCCAGAATGGCCGCCACCGTTCGCCCGACAGCCAGCCCTGAGCCGTTGAGGGTGTGCACAAACTCCGGCTTGGCCTTCGGCGTACGGCGGAAGCGAATGCTCGCCCGGCGCGCCTGGAAATCCTCGAAATTGCTGCAGGAAGAGATTTCCCGGTAGGTGCCGAAGGAGGGCAGCCACACCTCGAGGTCATAGGTCTTGGCCGCGGCAAAGCCGAGGTCGCCGGCGCACAGTGCCACGACGCGGTAGGGCAACCCGAGGCGCTGGAGCACCGCCTCCGCATGCGCAGTAAGCGCCTCCAGGGCCTCGTAGGAGTCTTCGGGCTTCACCAGCTGCACCAGCTCCACCTTGTTGAACTGGTGCAGGCGGATGAGCCCGCGCGTGTCGCGGCCGGCCGCCCCGGCTTCGGCGCGGAAGCAGGCGCTGTAGGCGACGTATTTCTTTGGCAGGTCATCCGGGTCTAGAATCTCCTCGCGGTGCAGGTTCGTCACCGGCACCTCGGCCGTCGGAATGAGGAAGTAGTCGTGATCGGCGACGCGGAAGGCATCCTCCTCGAATTTGGGCAACTGGCCGGTTCCGATCATGCTGTGGCGGTGGACGAGAAAGGGCGGGAAGATCTCTTCATAGCCGAACTCGCGCACGTGCAGGTCGATCATAAAGTTGATCAGCGCCCGTTCCAACCGCGCCCCGAGTCCCTTGTAGAACACAAACCGGCTGCCCGTCACCTTTGCCGCCGCCTCGAAATCGAGGATGCCCAGGCGCTCCGCCAGTTCCCAATGGGGCTTCGGATCGAACGCAAACGCCGGGGGCTCGCCCCATCGGCGCACTTCGACGTTGTCGGCATCCGAAGCCCCGTCGGGCACCGTCTCGTGCGGCACGTTGGGAATCGACAAGAGCAGGTCGTCGATCTCCGCCTCCAGTTGGCGGATGCGCTCGTCCAGCTCCTTGATCCGATCGGACACCTGGCGCATCTCGGCAATGCGCGCTTCGGCGTCTTCCCCGGCGCGCTTGAGGCGGGCAATTTCCTGGGAAACCTCGTTGCGCCGGTGTTTCAGCTGGTCACTTTCCGCCACCAAGGCGCGCCAGGCAGCGTCGAGCTCGACGAACCGGTCAAGTTCTGCCGGGACGGCGCCGCGCCGCGCCAACGCGCGCTTGACGCCGTCCAAATCGCGGCGCAGACGTTTCACATCCAGCATTGAGACCCCTCCTTTGCTGCTGCCCGCTCGAAACGAAAACTCCCGCCCCGGTCTGGGACGGGAGACCCGACATGCGCGCCGCCCTTACGCAGATTCTTTCACCATTTGCAGGAAATATGCGTGCACGCGTTCGTCGTCCGTCAGTTCCGGGTGGAAGGCCGTGGCGAGCAGGTGGCCTTGCCGCACCGCCACAATCTTGTCCTGAAACTTGGACAGCACGTCCACGTCTTCGCCGACCTCCCGAATGTACGGCGCCCGGATGAAGATGGCCCGGAATCGGTCCGCCACGCCCGCCACGGGCAGATCCGTCTCGAAGCTCTCCCGTTGCCGACCGAACGCATTGCGCTCCACGGTGATGTCCATGAGGCCCAAATAGGTCTCGTCTTGGCCAGCGATGCGCTTGGCCAGCACGATCAACCCGGCGCAGGTCCCAAAAATGGGCTTGCCCCGCGCGGAAAGCTCGCGCACCGCCTCGTCAATGGCGTATCGCTTCATCAACCGGCCGATGGTCGTGCTTTCGCCGCCGGGAATGACCAATCCGTCCAAAGCGGAAATTTCTTCGGCGCGCTTGACCGGAATGGCGCGCGCTCCCGCCTTCTCGAGCATCCGAATGTGTTCCGCAACCGCCCCTTGCAGCGCCAACACACCGATGTTCATAACCGCATCCCTACCATCCGCGCTCTTGCAAACGCTGGCCTTCGCCGAGGGTGGCGATGTCGATGCCCTTCATCGCGCCGCCCAGCCCTTTCATGAGATAGGCCAGCCGCTCGTAGTCGTCGTAGTGGGCCGTCGCCTCAACGATAGCGCGCGCATACTTCTCGGGATTCTCCGACTTGAAGATGCCCGACCCGACGAACACGCCGTCGGCGCCCAGGTACATCATCAGCGCCGCGTCGGCCGGCGTGGCCACGCCGCCTGCGGCAAAGTTGACCACCGGCAGGCGCCCGTGTTCGTGGACGTACTTCAACAGCTCATACGGCGCCCCCAAGGCCTTGGCCTCGGCCATCAGCTCATCCGGGGACATGTTCTGCACCTTGCGGATCTGCGCCTGCATCGTCCGCATGTGGCGCACCGCCTCGACGATGTTCCCCGTGCCCGCCTCGCCCTTGGTGCGGATCATCGAAGCGCCCTCACCGATGCGGCGCAGGGCTTCGCCGAGGTCGCGCGCCCCGCAAACGAAGGGCACGGTAAACTCGTGCTTGTTGATGTGGAACCGATCGTCAGCCGGCGTCAGCACTTCGCTCTCGTCGATGTAGTCGACGCCGAGGGCCTCGAGAATTTTCGCCTCCACGTAATGTCCGATGCGGCACTTGGCCATCACCGGGATGGAAACGGCGTTCATCACCTCTTCGATGACCCGCGGGTCGGCCATCCGCGCCACGCCGCCCGCCGCGCGAATATCCGCCGGCACGCGCTCGAGGGCCATGACGGCCACCGCGCCGGCCGCTTCGGCGATCTTCGCCTGCTCCGCGTTGGTGACGTCCATGATGACGCCGCCCTTTTGCATCTCCGCCATGCCACGCTTGACGCGCGTGGTACCCACTTCGACCATGGCTCGCTCCCCCTAACTCCTCAAATGTGGTCCGATTCCCGGTACGTCGAATCCTTAAGCCAATCTCGTCATTATCGACATTTTACCCAACGGAAGAAACAAAGGCAACCCACCGAGTCGGATATGTCCCGCGCCGGGTTTACCCGTCTCCCCGCTCCCGGCGGGGCCAGTTGCGCAAAAACGCGCGAAACATGAAGAACCCCCCCACGGCAAGCAGGAGAAACACGATCGACGGGACGATCACCAGCGCCCATTGCATGCCGTGCGACATGGCCCTCACCTCAGAACGCGCCCGTGATGGCCTCCACCATGCCGGAGAACAGGCGAACAACGGCGTTTTTCGCGCCGCGGAAGAAGAGGCGGAGCCAGCTGGCTTCCTCCACGTCTTCTTGGGCAATCAGCTTCACCGCGCCCGCATCCGGCGTCAGGTACTCGTCGCCGCCCGCATCGCTCACCGCTTTGATCGTGCCAACGGCTTGTCCCTGCTTGACCGGGGCGACCACCTCGGATACGCGCACCTGGGGCGCCGGCGCGCGCTCCTCCCCTTTGCGCACGACGGCCACCACATCGCGCTCGGGAACGACCGGCACCTCCAGGTCGACGCCCTTGGCCACCGGCGCCGTTTCATGTCCTTTCACCGGCTCTTTCCCCTTGAAGACGGTTTTGACCTCAAACTGGCTGAACCCGTAATCGAACAGCTTCGCCGTCTCCTGGAACCGCGCCAGCTCGGAGCTCGCCCCCATCACCACGCTGATGAGGCGCATGCCGTTGCGCTGGGCGGTGCCGGTAAAGCAATATTTGGCCTCGGCCGTGTGCCCCGTCTTCAGCCCATCCACACCCGGATACTGGGCCACCAGGCCGGGCAACATCCAGTTCCAGTTGGGCATCTGAATCGGATTGGCTTCCCCTTCCCGGAAAACCGCCTTGGGGATGCTGGAAAACTCCAGCACTTCCGGATGGTCAAGAAGCAGCCGGCGGGCGAGGATGGCCGCGTCACGCGCCGACATGACGTGTTCTCCCGTAACCGGTGGGCGATATTGTTCGGGAATGTCCTTCGCCGGGAAGCCCGTGCTCGTAACAAAGTGGGTGTGGGTCATGCCCAGTTCCTTGGCCTTCTTGTTCATTTGCTCGACGAACGCCGCCTCGGAACCGGCCACATGCTTGGCCAACATCACCGTGGCGTCATTGGCCGAGTAGACGGCCATCGCCGTGTACAGCTCGCGGACGGTGCGCACTTCCCCAAGATTCAAAAAGACGCGCGAACCGCCGTGGCGTCCCATCCAAAATCCGTACTCGTCGGTGGTCACCCGGTCATCCCACGAAATCTTGCCCTGCTTGATCGCCTCCAGCACGAGGTATTCGGTCATCATCTTCGTCATGCTCGCGGGAGGAAGCGGGAGGTTTTCATTGTATTTGTAGAGGATTTTCCCCGTTTCCGCTTCGATAAGAATCGCCGACTTGACGGCGAGCTGCAAATTGGGCTGGGCGTGCGCCGTTTGCCCTATCCCCCCGACCGCCATCGCAAAGGCGAGAAGAAGGGTCAGCACGGCCTGCACCCCGCGCAACCGCCATCGTGTTTGCGCCATCTTCACGCACCTCCCACGCGATTTCGCACATCCCCCATTGTACCATACCCGCGCGGGAGCATGCGCCGCCATCTTGTCCCGCGAGCGGTGTAAAAAAGCGACAGGGTTCTCCCCTGTCGCGCAGCGGTTCAAAGCGAGTAGTTGGGCGCCTCCTTCGTGATCTGCACGTCGTGCGGATGGCTTTCGCGCAGGCCCGCGTTGGTGATGCGCACAAAGCGCGTTTTCGTTTTCAGTTCCTCAATCGTCCGGCAGCCGGTATACCCCATTCCCGCGCGCAAGCCGCCGATCAGCTGGTACACCACCTCGTGCAGGGGCCCCTTGTACGGCACGCGTCCCTCGATGCCCTCGGGAACCAGCTTCTGCTCGTTCTCCTGGAAGTAGCGGTCCTTGCTGCCCGCCTTCATCGCCCCAATGGACCCCATGCCGCGGTACACCTTAAACCGGCGGCCCTGGTAAATTTCAAATTCGCCCGGGCTCTCGTCGGTTCCCGCAAACAAGCTGCCGATCATCACCGCGTCGGCGCCGGCGGCGATGGCCTTGACGATGTCCCCCGAGTACTTGATGCCGCCATCGGCAATGATCGCCACGCCGTACTGCCGTGCCACTGTCGCGCAGTCGTAGATGGCCGTGATTTGCGGCACGCCGATCCCGGCGACGACCCGCGTCGTGCAGATCGATCCCGGGCCGATGCCCACTTTCACCGCCGTGGCGCCCGCCTCGATGAGATCGCGCGTCGCCTCCCCGGTGGCCACGTTCCCGGCGATGATGTCCAGATCGGGGAAGCGTTTGCGCAAAGCCTTCACCGTCTCGATGACGCCCTTGGAGTGCCCGTGGGCCGTGTCGACGACGAGCACGTCGACACCGGCGGCCACGAGGGCTTCCGCCCGCTCCATCGTGTCCCGGGACACGCCGACGGCCGCACCCACAACAAGGCGCCCTTGCGCATCCTTGGCCGCGTTGGGATACTGCCGGGCCTTTTCGATGTCTTTAATGGTGATGAGGCCTTTGAGAACGAAGTTTTCGTCGACGAGGGGCAGCTTTTCGATCTTGTGCTTCTGCAGGATGGCCTCCGCTTCTTTCAGCGTCGTGCCCACCGGCGCCGTCACGAGGTTCTCCTTCGTCATTACCTCGCGGATCGGCGTGGAATAGTCGCGGACAAACCGCAGATCGCGGTTGGTGATGATGCCGACAAGGCGCTTGTTCTCGTCGACGATCGGCACGCCGGAGATCCGGTACTTGGCCATCAACGCCTCGGCGTCGTAAACCTTGTGGTCCGGTGTCAGGTAAAACGGGTTGGTGATGACACCGCTTTCTGAGCGCTTCACTTTGTCCACTTCTTCGGCTTGCTCTTCGATGGACATGTTCTTGTGAATGACGCCAAGGCCGCCTTCCCGCGCCATGGCGATGGCCATCGGCGCCTCCGTCACCGTGTCCATCGCCGCACTCAAGAGCGGGATGTTCAGCTTCAGCTTGTCGCTGAGGCGCGTCGAGACGTCGGCGTCGCGCGGCAAAATCTCCGATTTCATCGGCACGACCAGCACATCGTCAAAGGTTAACGCTTCTTTCCCGAACTTTTCTTCCCACACGGCGATTCCCACCTTTGTCCGGCGGTGTAAAGGATCGCATGGTTTGCTCCGGTTTGGCGCAATGATATTACCGCAAGCGATTACCGCAAGTGTACCAAAGGGGACATACCCTGTCAAGCAAAACTCGACAAACGTTCGGGAATTGCTGTTAATCCCAGGTTTTGAAAAGGAGGGCTCGCGTGCGCATCAAGCGAATTGTATGCGAAAATCCGCACGAAACCATGTGGGCGGCGTACGTCTGGTTTGAAAGCGAGCCCATCGTGCAAGATTTTTTGCAACAGAAATACGAACAAAATGGCATAGAAAACGCCAAAACGTACGCCTTTCAGAATACAGAGCGCTTTCTTTTTGCCATCAAACAAGCGCGGGAATACTATCGCACGGCGGGGCAAAGCGACCTCCTCGTCAAGCCGCTGCTCTTGTACTACGGCATGGTCTCCTTGATCAAGGCCGTGCTCATCGCCACCGATCCCGCGTACCCGCGCAATGTCCGCGTCCTGCAGCACGGCTTGTCCACGCGGCGGCGCAAGACCCGTCAGTATCGGTTTTTCGACGATCTGTGCCAGCCGCAGCGCGAGGGGCTGTTTCCGCTGTTTGCCGCCGCCTGCGGCGCACCGGATGAGGCGCGGATGGCGGAGCAAACCGCGCGCCGCCTGCTGGCCCTCATTCCGGATCTTCGCCACAGCTACATGCGGCTGGTTGGCACCCCCTCCTGTTTGCCGTTAACCGTGCGCCGTGTCGGAAACGGCGTGGCCGTCGACGTGCCCGGAGCGGTCCTCGACATCTGGCACGTCACCGCTTCCCGCTTCGTCGACCTGCTCAACCAGCATCGCGTGGGCGAGGGTGCCTTCTCGTTGCGTCCCTCGGCAGCACGGCCATCGACGGTACCGCTCGAGTGGCATTCCCCCACGCTGGACGCGACGGACGACGAGGACAGTCCCATCGATTTTGAAAACCGGCTCGTTCGCTACGATGCACAGGGCCAGCCGTACCTGGTGCTGGAGCGAAAGAGCAGCCATCTGCTTCCCGAAGCCTGCGCCCACGCCTGCCTCATGTACATGCTCGGCATCCTCTGCCGTTACGAGCCGGAACTGTGGGGCCAGTACGCCCAGGGTTTTGCCGCGGCCGAAACGGCGCTGATCGGCGACTTTCTGCGGTGTTCCCAGCGCAAATTCCCCAATCTCATCCTCAATTTGCTCAACGGGTTTCCCCTCGTGTTTACGATCGGCTGACAGGACCGCGCGCGAAAACGGCTCAACGCTTTTTCTTATGCCAGTTTTTCATCAGTTGCTGCACTTGGTTGAGTTGCTTTTGGTTCAGGTGGATGCCCATGCTGCGGGCAATCCGCTGCAATTGCTGCGGATCCATTTGCATGCGCGCAAACTGCTTGCGCAAATAGAAGACCCCTCCAAAAAACCCCAAAACCGCTCCGCCAATGAATGTCAGCACCGGAATCAGGAATTCCATCGCGTACCGCTCCTTCCGACCAAAATGCGAAAGCGGGAGACGGGCTTGCCGTCTCCCGCGACGTGCCTGGCAACGACCTACTCTCCC
>NZ_BMOF01000068.1 GCF_014646935.1 Calditerricola satsumensis
AGATGGCCTGATGCAGATCAGGCCGAGATACAGGCACAGCGAAAAAAGCTCGTGATTGCGTGGGGTACAAACCCAACAATCATTTGTAGTAAAATAAAATTGTTGTGCGTTTTCGCGACGGAAAACCGCTTGCAGGAGGGGTGATCGTGCTCTTTCTCCAGCTGGCCCTCATTCTGCTCGCCACGAAGATCGCCGGAGACGTCAGCGTGAAGTTGGGGCAACCGGCCGTGTTCGGGAAGCTGCTCGTCGGGATCCTCCTCGGCCCGTCGGTGCTCGGGCTGATCGAAAACACCGAGCTCTTAAAGGAACTGAGCGAGATCGGCGTCATCCTGCTCATGTTCCTGGCCGGCTTGGAGACCGATCTCGACGAATTCAAAAAGAGCGGCAAGCCGGCACTCTTGGTCGGGGTTGGCGGCATTGTCTTCCCGTTCATCGGCGGCTACGCGGTGGGCGTGCTGTTTGGCTACGACACCGTGACATCCGTGTTCATGGGCCTCTTGTTCACGGCCACCAGCGTCAGCATCTCCGTGCAGACCCTGCGCGAACTGGGCCGTTTGCGTTCCCCCGAAGGCATGGCCATCCTGGGAGCAGCCGTCGTCGACGACATCCTCGTCATCCTGCTCCTCGCCGTCGTCATGACATTGACCGGGGCCGAAGAGGTGAACATCGGCCTCCTCATGCTCAAGAAAGCCCTCTTTTTCGCCGGCGCGCTCCTCGTTGCTTGGAAGGTCGTGCCGCCCGTCGTGAACTGGCTGTCCCGCCTGCGGGTAACCGAGTCGCTGGCAAGCGGCGCGCTGATCATCTGCTTCTTCTACGCCTACGCCGCCGACGCGTTCGGCATCGCCCCGATCATCGGCGCCTTTATCGCCGGCGCGGCCATCGGCGCGACGAAGTTCGAACGCCAGGTGGTGGAGAAGGTGGAGCCCATCAGCTACGCCTTCTTCGTGCCCGTGTTCTTCACCAGCATCGGGGTGGCTGCCGAGATCAAAGGGCTGGGCGATTACGTCTGGCTGGCCGTCATCCTGAGCATCGTGGCGCTGTTGACCAAGCTCGTCGGCGCGTACCTCGGCGCCCGCGCCTCCGGTTTCGCTCACCGGCCGTCCCTCGCCGTCGGCGTCGGCATGATCTCCCGCGGCGAAGTGGCGCTCATCATCGCCTCCCTCGGGCTGTCGGAAAAGCTGCTTCCTCCATCCCTGTTCACCGTGATGGTGCTGGTGATCCTGGTCACCACCCTTGCCACGCCGCCACTGCTCAAGTGGGTCTACCGCAACCAGCCGCCGCAAACGAACGAAGCCGTCAGACCTACAAGCTGACGGCTTTTTTCTTGCCCGTTGTTGTCATTCCTTGGTATACTCGGGGTGTCTGGAAAAGGAGGGACAAAAAGGAGGAAGGCGATGAAACGGCTGGTCAAATTCTTTGTGTACGGCCTCATCACCCTGCTGCCCATCACCCTGACCGTGTTTCTCGTCACCGAGGTGCTGCAGTGGATCGACACGCTCATCGCCGACGTGCTCAACCGCCCCCTGCCCGTACCCGGATTGGGCATTCTCCTCGCCCTGGTCGGCATCACCCTTGTGGGCTACCTCGCCTCCAACTGGGTCGGCCAGCGCCTCGTCAACCTCATCGACCGCGTCGTCCGCCGCATTCCCCTCATTCGCTTGGTGTATACGCTGATCAAGGACACCATCGAGTCGCTCCTCGGCGAGCGCAAGTCGTTCCAGCAGGTAGCCATCGTGCGCATTCCCGGCACGTCGATGAAGCTGGTCGGCTTCGTCACGGCAAAGGAAATCCGCGAGCTCGGCGACGTGGGGAAGGATCACGTGGCCGTCTACATCCTGCAGTCCATGCAGTGGGCTGGCCATACGGTCCTTGTCCCCAAGGAAGACGTGGAGATCGTCGACATCCCCGTGGAAGAGGCGCTGAAATTCGTGGTCAGCGCCGGGATTTCCTCGAAATGACAGGGCGCGCTCACGAGATGGACCACCCCAGGTACCAGGCGATCAGCGCGTCGCCCCACAGGTAGGCGATCAGGCTTCCCGCCGCCAGCATCGGCCCAAAGGGCAGGTACTGGCGGCGGTGCGCTTTTCCGGTCGCCAGCAGCAGAATCGCCACGGCGCCGCCCAGAAGCGACCCGATCAGCAGCGCGAGCAACACCGTTTTCCACCCGACGGCCAGCCCCACCGCCGCCATCAATTTCATATCCCCGCCGCCGATTCCTTCCTGTCGGTACACGAGCAGGCTCAGCCCATTCAGGGCATAGAGCACGCCAAACCCCGCAGCCGCTCCCAGCGCGTAGGCTTCAAGGGGCAGCGGGTGCGTGAGGAGGCGACATCCCCCAAGGAACATCGCGGCCGCCAACACGATGCGATTGGGAATGAGCCGATCGCGCAGGTCGGCCATCGTCGCCGCCACCAGCAAGCTGGCCAACCCCCAGCCGACGGCCAGCTCCGGCGTTGGCCCCACCCGGTGCCACACCAGCCAAAAGGTCAGCGCCGTGAGCGCTTCGCCCAGGGGATAGAGGGGCGAGATCGGCGCGCGGCAGCGCCGACACCGCCCGCGCAGCCACAGGTAGCTGAACAGGGGAACGAGGTCGCGCGGGGCGAGGCGTCCGCCGCAGTGCGGGCAGGCCGACGGCGGCCAGATCACGGAGATCCCGCGCGGCACGCGATACGCGACGACGTTCAAAAACGACCCAAACAAAAGCCCCCACGCCAAAACCGCGGCATCGTCCGTCCAGCCGGAAAGCGCGGGCTGCATGGAACCTCTCCTCTCCCTCAGCATCTCTTTTTCCCTTTGCAAGCTCGCTCTGCAGAAAACAAGGACAAGCCCAGCGGACTTGCCCTTCTCCCCGATTCCGGTCGCCTTCGCCTTATGCCGTTTTCCCGCGGCTGCGCTCGGCCACCAACTCTTCCGGCACGGTCATCGCTTTCCCTTCGATCACGGTGGTGGTGACGATGTGCGTCTCCACCTGCCCGTAGGGGCGGCAGCGGTCAGCCACCCGTTCCAGTTCGGCAATGTCGGCCACGGCCACCTTCAGCAAAAAGTCGGCGCGGCCGCTCACCCGGTGGCACTCCAACACCCCCGGCGCCTCTTTGGCCCATTGGATGAACGCCTCCGTGGCATCGGCATGCACGCGCAACAGGAAAAAGGCGGTCATCGGTTTTCCGAGGTGGGCGCGGGAAACATCGGCGCGAAAACCGCGGATGACGCCGTTTTCCTCCAGCCGCCGCACGCGTTCCGTCACCGCCGGGGTGGTCAGCTCGACCCGGCGTCCCAGCTCCGTCATCGTGATGCGCCCCTCGCGTTGAAGAATGTCAACAATCTGTTTGTCTATATGATCAAACTTCATCCAAATTCCCTCGCTTTCATCATAATTCATGGCCTAACCTCATTTTATCTTTGTACCAGTTGTTCTTCAAGTATTCAAACGTTATTTTCACAAACTTTTTCGGTTTCATTCCCGTGGACGGCGCGAAAGGGAAACGGGCTATTCTCCCTGCGCTTCACCCTATTAAGTGACAGAGCATTCAGTCCAGGTAAGCGCGATACGGTGCCAGCTCTAGTCTTTCCATTGCGTTCGTTTTCCATAACCGCCTCAACACGACAAAGCCCCTGCGGCCTCTCGCCACAGGGGCGTATCCGATTCCACGTGGGAAACCCGAAACCGTTCAGAGCGCCCGGCCCACGACAAACGTCGGATCCTCCAGCTCATCCGGATCGGTGGGCAGCGGCCCGACCCGCTCATCCAGTTCCGCCGCCGACATGCCGCGCAGGGCCAAACGGTGGCGCACGATTTTCAGGCCGTGAAAGCGCCCGTTCTCGATAAAGATCCGGTTGGCGTCATGGCCGGCTGCCACCACACCGGCGACGTATGCGCCGGGCACGTTCGTCTCCATCGTCGCCGGATCGTACACCGGCGCCCCCGTCTGCCCGTCAATCGTGACGCCGAGGTTGGCGAGCAGGGCGTGATGCGGGCGGAAGCCGGTAAGCAGGTAAACGGCGTCGGCCGCCAGCGCCTCCTGCCGCCCGGCGCTTTCCACCACCACGGCGTCGCGCTCGATGCGCACCACGCGCGTGCCAAACCGCGTGGCGATCTGCCCCTTCCTCACGCGGCTGCGGAAAAAGGGCAGCACCCACGGCTTCACCTTGTCGTGGACATCGGCGCCGCGGTGGACCAGCGTCACCTGTGCGCCGCAGCGGTACAGGTCGAGGGCTGCCTCAACGGCCGAGTTGCCGCCGCCGACCACGACGACGCGCTGCCCGTAGTGGGCGTGTCCTTCCCGGTAGTAATGGGACACGTGCGGCAAGTCTTCTCCCGGCACGCCGAGGCGATTGGGCCAATCGAAATAGCCGGTGGCCACGACCACCGCTTTGGCCCGGTATTCGTTGGGCTGTTCCGGACGGCGGTGCGGACGGCTGACGACGCGGAAGGTGCCGTCCGCTTCCCGGGAAATGGCCGTCACCTCTTCAAAGGTGCGCACGGCCAGGCCGAGGGTGTGCACGACCTGCCGGTAGTAGTCGAGGGCCTCTTTGCGCGTGGGATGCGGCTCGCTGGCCACAAAGGGAACGCCGCCGATGCTCATGCGCAGCGCCGTGCTGAAGAAGCGCATGTCCGTGGGGAAGCGGGCAATGGTGTGGACGATGCTGCCTTTTTCCAGCACCAGATAGGGCAAGCCCGCCTTGTGGGCGTACGCCGCGCAGGAAAGCCCGCACGGGCCGCCGCCGACGATGACGAGTTCCAACACGTCCGTTCCCTCCCTTTCACCCCCATCCTATCACAGGTCTAGCCTCTTCTCCAGGCCGCTAAAGGATGCGAAACGCGGCCGCCTTAGTCGGGCGCACGACCGGCCGCCGCTTCCAATGCCGCTTCCTCCGCTTTCCCGGGATACGCGACAACCACGTCCGCCCTTCCCACGAGCTCGGCACCCCCCTCCAGCACCGGAACCAGCGCGTGGTCGCCTTTGCGTAACAGAAGTTCGCCGCCGCGCCACCGAACCAAACAGGCCCCGTCCAACAGGGAGAGTGCGGCGAAGGCGGTGCGCACCGCATCCAGCGCGGCCGTGCCGTGTACCGTCCAACGCTCCACGGCAAAGTGCCGTGTGCGCACATAGCGCGTCACCGTCGCGCCGGGACAGTGGCGCACCGCCGGCGCCACGACGGGTACGCAGGCGGGAACGGTGACCACGTCGAGGGCCTTGTCCACGTGCAGAGGCCGTGGCCGCCCCGAGGCGTCACGGCGGTCATAATCGTACAAACGATACGTGACATCGGAATTTTGCTGCACTTCCAGGAGCACGATGCCCTTGCCGATGGCGTGCACCGTTCCGCTGGGGACGTACAGAAAGTCACCCGGCTTGACGGGCACGCGGGTCAGCAGGCGATCCCATTCGCCACGCTGGATGTGCGCCGCAAGCTCCTCGCGCGTCGTCGCGGTGTGCCCGTACACCAGGGAGGCACCGGGTGCGGCCTTTAGGATCAGCCAGCATTCCGATTTTCCCGGTTCGCCCCCCTCGTGAGCGCGGGCATAGGCGTCGTCGGGGTGCACCTGCACCGACAGGTCGTCGTTGGCGTCGATCAGCTTCACCAGCAAGGGGAAGCGGTCGGCCGCCAACGGGCCGAACCACGAGCGGTACGCCGCCCATACATCCAGAAGCGTCTTCCCCGCCAGCGGTCCGTTCTTCACCACGCTCGGGCCGTTGGGGTGGGCGGAGACGGCCCAGCACTCGCCGATAAGCGGCGACGGCAGGGCGTAGCCGAACAGGTCGGCCAGGGCCGTTCCGCCCCAGATGCGCTCGTGAAAGGTGGGTTCGAGGAGAAGGGGGTAGGGGTTCATCGCCGATCGCTCCTTCATGCGCGCAGGAAATCGGTTGTCCGCAACCGTGTTGCGGCTTCGACACACGGTCGTCTACTTGTCCGTATCCTGCGGACGGTAGACGGCCATCCCGATTTTGGAATCGGCCATGCCGGAATGGAAGTACCCCCGTATCCGGCCACAACCTTTAATCGGACGCGATAGCTACTTGGGACAGCTCCCGAGCCACCTCCTCGGGATCCGTCGTCGGCGCCTGGCAAGCAAAGTGGCGGCAGAGGTAGGCCGTCGCCTTTCCGTCCACCATCCGCATGCCCGCCACAAACGGTGCGAGGGCCTCCACCTCGGCGCGCGCCTCCTCCCCCTCGGGAACAAGCAAGATCACCGCCTGCGGGGCGTACACCTTGCGCGCCGCGCGCCACATCGCCTCCGTATCCGGCGCGCCGGTCCGCCCGACGACGACCACCTGGACAGACGGGGCCACGTCGGCCAAGAGGGCGAGCAGGAAAAAGGCATGGGCGCTGGGATGCGCGCGCACGTCGCCGGCAAAGGCCTGCAGCTGCGCGTCAGCTTGCCGGCGCAGCGCCTCGTCACCGGTGAGCTGCGCCAGGCGCACGAGGGTGTAGGCGGCCACGGAGTTGCCCGAAGGCGTCGCGCCGTCGTAGACCTCCTTGGGCCGGGCGATGAGCGCCTCGGCATCCCGTCCGGTGAAGAACAGGCCGCCGTCCTGGTCATCCCAAAACAGGTCGAACATCTGCCGGGCAAGCTCCAGCGCATCGCGCAAAAACCGCACCTCGAAGGTGGCCTCGTACAGCTCCAGGAGCGCCCACACCAAAAAGGCGTAGTCGTCGAGATACGCCAAATGGGCCGCCTCGCCGTCGCGGTACCGGGCAAGAAGCCGTCCGTCGCGGCGGCGCAGCTTGGCGAAGAGGAAGGATGCCGCCTGCTTGGCCCGATCGGCCAAGGCCGGTTCATCCAGCACCTTGGCCCCCTTGGCCAGCGCGGCGATCATCAGGGCGCACCAGGCGGTGAGGATCTTGTCGTCCTTGTGCGGCGGCACGCGCTGCGCGCGCGCCGCAAAAAGCCTCTGGCGCATCGCCTCGAGGCGCTTCTCCATCTCCTCCGTCGTCATCCCGTAGCGCCGCGCCGCCGACTCGAGCGACGTGTGAATGAGGTTGGGGATGCTCTTGCCCTCAAAGTTCCCGCCGGGCGTGATGTCGTACACATCGCAGAAGAGCGCGCCCTCTTCCGCGCCGAGGACGGCCTTAACCTCCTCCGGTGTCCACACGTAAAACTTGCCCTCCACGCCCTCCGAGTCGGCGTCCTGCGCGGAGTAAAACCCGCCACCCGGGTCCGTCATCTCCCGCTCCACGTAGGCAAAAATCTCGCGGGCCACGCGGGCATACCACGCCTCTCCCGTCGCCTCGTACGCCTCGAGATACGCATAGGCCAGGAGGGCGTTGTCGTAGAGCATCTTCTCGAAGTGCGGCACGAGCCACTCGCGGTCGGTCGAATAGCGAGCAAACCCGAAGCCGATGTGGTCGTAGATGCCGCCGCGGTGCATGGCGTCAAGGGTCTTCGTTGCCATCGCCGTGGCGTGCGCGTTCCCGGTGAGGCGGCCGTAGCGCAGCAGAAAGATCAGGTTGTGCGGCGTGGGAAACTTCGGCGGCGGACCGAACCCGCCGTATTGGGCGTCAAACCGCTCGGCGAACTGCCGGTACGCCTCATCCAGCACAGCCGCATCGAGCTCGCCGGGGCGGTTCTGGAAATGGGGCTGTACGGCGTCCAGCACGTTCTGGCTTACCCGGTCGATGCGGGTTCGGTCGTGTTTCCACACCTCCGCGATTCGCTCCAGGATGTCCAAAAGCCCCGGCCGTCCGTACCGGCCCCGCTTGGGAAAGTATGTGCCGGCGAAGAACGGCTTTTTGTCCGGCGTCATGATGATCGTCAGCGGCCATCCCCCATGCCCCGTCATCGCCTGGCAAACCATCATGTAAATCTGGTCAATGTCGGGCCGCTCCTCGCGGTCCACCTTGATCGCCACAAAGTCGCGGTTTAAGATGGCGGCCACTTCCTCGTCGTCAAAGGACTCCCGCTCCATCACGTGGCACCAGTGGCAGGTGGAATACCCGATGGACAGAAAGATCGGCTTGTCTTCGCGCTTCGCCTTCTCGAAGGCCTCGTCGCCCCACGGATACCAGTTGACCGGATTGTAGGCGTGCTGCAACAGGTAGGGCGACTTTTCGTGGATGAGACGGTTCGGCTTCCGTTCCGCCTGCCCAGACATGGGACTGCCCCTCCCCCCTCCGCTTCGTGGTACCCTTATCGTACCCCAATCGGGAAACGTTTACCATCTTCTTTCTCCCTCGGAAGCTGACCTCCCCTCTCTCCCTCCCAAACGCTTTACAAAGGGATTCCGCCAATATGGGCCACCGACAAACCACACGCCATCCCCACGAAGAGATTTAGAGAGAGCACAACCTTTGGGAGGGGAGCGAAACACATGAAGAAGCTGGCATACATGGGGATCGGGGCCCTGTTCATGCTCGTGCTTTCGTTTGCCTGGTTCACCTTCGCCGATCAAACGACAACGTCCGCCCCGCCCGCGGCGGAACCGGCAGCGGCGACGGGAACGTTGCTGAAAAAAGTCGAGGGGAAGATCACCTCCCTCGATCCGCAAACCCACACCGTCGGCGTGTTTGACGCCAAGGCGAACGCGCGGTGGGAGCTCGTGCTCGCACCCGACACGACGGTCTACCGCAACGGCCAAATCACCGATTTCTCCGCCCTGCGCGTCGGCGATTCCATCAGCGCCTTTGTCAACACCGAGCAAGGCAAATGGCGCGTGCGGTACGTCATCGCCAAGGGAAGCGAAGCGCTCGCGGCAGAACCTTCAGCCACGGAAACGGCGGCCACCTCGGATCAATCGGCAGCGCCACCGGTCTCCGCGTCACCGCATACGCCTGGTGCTGCAACCGGCAGCACCACCTTGACGTCCCACACGCCCCTCGCCGCGCCGGCCGCTCCCGCCGGAACCTCGACCGGCGGAACGGGGAAACCGCTCGCCGTGAAAGAGCTCGCGCTCGAAGTGAAACTGGCAAACGGCGAGGAATACGAGCTGAAATTCAAGCAAAACGGCTGGGAACGCGCGTATCTCCGCACCTTCGTCGAAAGGCTCGGACTGTCTCCGAACATGGACAACGACGAGATCGCCGCGCGCGTGCTGCAGGCGCTGGGCATCACGGGAAGCGATTTTGAAAAAATCGAGGTGGCCATCACGTTCGTCAACGAGAAAAAGGTAGAGCTGAAGCTCGAGTCCGGCCACGGGAAAGGAAAAGGAAAAGGGAAAGGCCACAAAAAAGGCAAACACGGAGACGATGACGATGAGGAGGACGATTGAAGGAGGGAAAAGGGTCGGCGAGATGCCGACCCTTTTGTTCGGACTGGCAATGCGGACCGCCGACCTCAGCAGGTGGGGATGCGCCGCTCGTCACCAGCGCGCGGTGACCATCTTCTTGCGCGTGTAGAACTCCACCCCGTCGAGCCCGTTGGCGTGGAGGTCGCCGTAGAAGGAGTCCTTCCACCCGGAGAAGGGGAAGAAGGCCATCG
>NZ_BMOF01000069.1 GCF_014646935.1 Calditerricola satsumensis
CCCTTGGCTCGCTGACCGCCTTTTTCCTTCTTGGCATCCACACTTTTTAGCGTAGAGCCGGCGGCGAATTGACAAAGGATTCGCCCTTCGCTAACATGGACGTTGATGGTTCGGGAAAGCGAGCGGATGGCATGAAGCCCAACGGTTCAATGAAGGGGTGGCGGGCCATGGCGGTGGTGACCGCCATGGCCGGCCAGCTGGCGGCCAGCCTTTTTCTCGGCTACGGGGCGGGAGCGTGGGCCGATCGCGCCTGGGGCACCCGGCCGTGGTTGACGGTTGTGGGCTTGCTGGCGGGCCTTGCCGTCGGCGCCTATGGCATTGTCCGCTTGCTCAAACCGTATCTGGGGGGCGACGAATGAGCGATCCCCTCGCCCGGTTGCTGCGTCGCACCTTGCGCATCACCATCATGGCGAGTGCGGGAATGGTTCTTGCCTGGGTGTTGACCCCGGCAAAACCATTTTTTGCTGGGCTGCTCTTGGGAACAACCGTCAGCATGTACAATGCATACCACGCGGCGCGTCGCGTGCGCGGGTTTGTGGAGGGGCTTGCGCAACCGACGGGGCGGGCGCGCGGCATCGGCACCATGGCGCGGCTGGCCATGGCCGCAGCGGCGGGCCTGCTGGCGGCTCGCTTTCCCCACGTCTTCTCTGTCGTGGGCGTCGTGGTGGGCTTGGCGGTTGCTCCGGTGGTGGCCGCTTGCACCCTGTTGGCCGATGCTCTGCGCAACAGGCTCTGACCGCCGTGGAGAGAGTGGAGAGAAAGGAGGGAAGTGGGGAGGGTGGAACACAAGTTTCCGGTCATCACCATCGGCCCGCTGGACTTCAACCTGGTGGCCATGATGACGACGGTGATCGCCGGAGCGATCGTCTTCCTCATCGGCCGTCTCGCCGTGCGCAACCTCGACGTTCGCCAGCCGCGGGGATGGCAGAACCTCCTCGAGTGGCTGATCGAGTTCGTGCGCGGGTTGGCGCGGACGAGCATGCCGGAGAAGGTGGCCGAGCGGTACGTAACGTTGGCCTTGACCCTGTTCATGTACATCTTTGTCTCCAACCAGCTTGGCCTGCTCTTCAACGTGCAGACGACCTTTGCGACGGACGTGCCGTTCCTCGGCATCAAGGCCGGCGATCACGTGTCGTGGTGGGCGTCGCCGACGGCGAACGTCAGCGTGACGATGGCCCTGGCGACGATGGTGTTTGTCTACTCGCACTACGTTGGCATCCGCGGCAACCCGAAAACCTATGTGAAGCACTATTTCGAACCGAATTTCCTGTTCTTCCCGGTTAACCTGATCGAAGAGCTGACCAAGCTGCTCACGCTGGGGATGCGTCTTTTCGGGAACATCTTCGCCGGCGAGGTGCTGATCGCCCTGCTGGTGGTGATCGGGCTGTACGGTACCGTGCCACTGGTGGCCTGGCTGGGCTTCTCCGTCTTCGTCGGCACGATCCAGGCCTTTATCTTCACCATGCTGACGCTGGTGTACATTTCGCAAAAGGTGGCGCATGATCACCACTGATGGGCCTCGGATGGGGTGTGGATGGCGCTTTTGTTTGGCCTTCACATTAAAATTCGGTGAGAAATTGCCTCATGCGAGGAATGTGCGCCTTGTGGGTGTTTTCTGACAACCAATTTGCTTCGAGGAGGGTTTCCACATGGACTTCGCGCTTGCAACGGCTCTGATCTTCGGTTTGGCGGCGCTGGGCGCCGGTATCGGCAACGGGTTGGTCATCAGCCGGACGATCGACGGGGTGGCCCGTCAGCCCGAAGCGCGCGGGAACCTGATGACGCTCATGTTCATCGGTGTCGGTCTGATCGAGGCGTTGCCGATCATCGCGGTGGTGTTCGGGATCCTCTTGTTCACCAACATCTAACGGCCGTGTGGCGGCAACGAAACAACTGCCATGGCGAGGTTAACCTCTTGCAGGTTAACCTTCGCCTTACTTTTTGCGAGGTTTTGCCGTCCGTGCGGGGTTGTTGAATACCGAAAGGTGCGCAGAAGAAGGGAGTGGCCGTCGGATGCATTTCGAACTCGGAACGTTTTTCTTCCAGATCCTCGCGTTCCTCATCCTGCTGTATCTGATGCGCCGCTACGTGTTCGGTCCGGCGATGCGGGTCATGGAGCGCCGCCAGCAATACATCGAGGACCAGGTGGCGACGGCCGAGCGGACGCGCCAGGAAGCGGAGGCGCTCTTGCAGGAACAGAAGAACCTCCTGGCCCAGGCGCGCAGCGAAGCCCAGGAGATCATCGAGCGCGCCAAGCAGCACAGCGAGCGTGAGGCCGAGGCGATCCTCAAGGAAGCCAGGGAGCGCGCCGAGCGGATGGTCGAGGAGGCGCGCGCCGAGATCGTGCGCGAGAAGGAAAAGGCCCTCGCCGAGCTCAAACAGCAGGTCGGCGCGCTGTCGGTGCTGCTTGCGGCGAAGATCATCGAAAAGGAACTCGACGAGCGCGAGCAGCTGGCGCTGATTGAGAAGACCCTGCAGCAGGTAGGCGATTCGGCATGACGAGCGGCGTCGTGGCCAAGCGGTATGCACGGGCGCTCTTTGACGTGGCCGCGGAGCGCAACCGGCTGGATGCCGTCGAGGAGCAGCTGGAGGAGATCGTGCAGCTGTTCCGCACCAACCGCGAGTTTCACCGGTTCCTCACGCATCCGTTGATTCCGGCGGAAGAGAAGAAAGCCTTCATCGACCGGTTGGCGGGCGGCGCGTGGGTCGAGGAACTGCGGAACCTGCTGCATCTGCTGATCGATCGGGGGCGGATGAATGCGCTGCCGGCCATTGCCGAGGTGTATCGCCGCCTGGCCAGCGAGGCGCGCGGTGTGGTCGACGCCGAGGTGACGACGGCCGTTCCGCTGGGCCAAGAGGCGCAGGAGGCGATTGCCGACCGTTTGGGTCGCGCCATCGGCAAGCGCGTGCGGGTGACGAGCGTCGTCGATCCGGCCATCCTCGGAGGACTCGTCGTGCGCGTCGGCAACCGCGTGATCGACGGCAGCGTGCGCAGCCAGCTGAACCGTTTCCAACAAACCCTGGTCCGTACCGGTTCCCAAGTTCAGTGAGACAGGGGTGAACGGTGATGAGCTTGAGCATCAAGCCGGAAGAAATCTCTTCGCTCATCAAGCAGCAGATCGAGAACTTCCAGGTGGCGGTAGAAATGGCCGACGTGGGAACGGTCATCCAGGTCGGCGACGGGATCGCTCGCGTGCACGGGCTGGACAACGTCATGGCCGGCGAGCTGGTCGAGTTTGACAACGGGATCATGGGCCTGGCGATGAACCTGGAAGAGGACAATGTCGGGATCGTCATCCTCGGGCCCTTCACCGGCATCCGCGAGGGCATGCAGGTGAAGCGGACGGGCCGCATCATGGAGGTGCCCGTCGGCGAAGCCCTCCTCGGCCGCGTTGTCAACCCGCTGGGGCAGCCCCTCGACGGCAAGGGGCCCATTGAGACGACGGAATACCGGCCCGTCGAGTCGCCGGCACCGGGTGTCGTTGACCGCCGTTCCGTGCACGAGCCGCTGCAGACGGGGATCAAGGCCATCGACTCGATGATCCCGATCGGCCGCGGGCAGCGCGAGCTGATCATCGGCGACCGCCAGACGGGGAAAACGGCCATTGCCGTCGACACGATCATCAACCAGAAGGGGCAGGGCGTCATCTGCATCTACGTGGCCATCGGCCAGAAGCAGTCGACGGTGGCCAGCGTCGTGGAAACGCTGAAGAAGTACGGGGCGATGGACTACACGATCGTCGTGGCGGCGAACGCGTCGGAGCCCGCTCCGCTCCTGTGGCTGGCGCCGTATGCCGGTTGCGCGATGGGCGAGTACTTCATGTACAAGGGGCAGCATGTCCTCGTCGTCTACGACGACCTGTCCAAGCAGGCGGCGGCCTACCGCGAGCTCTCCCTGCTCCTGCGCCGTCCGCCGGGCCGCGAAGCGTATCCGGGCGACGTCTTCTACCTCCATTCGCGTCTTCTGGAGCGTGCGGCCAAGCTGAACGACCAGCTGGGCGGCGGTTCGCTGACGGCGCTGCCGTTCATTGAAACGCAAGCCGGCGACGTGTCGGCGTACATCCCGACGAACGTCATCTCCATCACCGACGGGCAGATCTACCTCGAGACCGACCTGTTCCATGCCGGCATCCGGCCGGCCGTCAACGTCGGGCTGTCGGTGTCCCGCGTCGGCGGCGCGGCGCAGATCAAGGCGATGAAGAAGGTGGCCGGTACGCTGCGCCTCGACCTGGCGGCGTACCGCGAGCTGCAGGCCTTTGCCCAGTTCGGCTCTGACCTGGACAAGGCCACGCAGGCCCGTCTCGAGCGCGGCAAGCGCGTGACGGAGATCCTCAAGCAGGAACAGTTCAAGCCGATGCCCGTCGAAAAGCAGGTGGTCAGCATCTACGCCGTGACGCGCGGCTTCATGGACGACATCCCGGTCGAAGACGTGCGCCGCTTTGAGGCGGAGCTGCTCGCCTACATCGAGCAGAACGCGCCGGACATCTTCGAGCACATCCGCACGACGAAGGACTTGCCAGATGAAAACCGCCTGAAAGAGGTCATCGAGGCGTTCAAGAAGACCTTTGTGCCCTCCGCGTCGTGAGGCTGTGGGCGCGGACGGAAAGGGTGGTGAGACGAGATGAAGGGCACCCGTGAGATCAAGCGCCGGATCCGCAGCGTCAAGAACACCCAGCAGATTACTCGGGCCATGGAGATGGTGGCCGCGGCCAAGCTCCGCCGCGCCCAGGAGCGGGCGGAGGCGGCCCGCCCGTATGCCGAGAAGATGCGCGAGGTGATCGCCTCCATCGCGCGGGGGACGACGGGGGTGCGCCACCCCATGCTCGTTGCCCGGCCGGTGCAGCGGACCGGGTACGTGGTGATCACCGCCGACCGCGGCCTGGCCGGCGCGTACAACGCGAACATCATCCGGACGACGCTCAAGCGCATCCGCGAGCGACACGCCTCGGAGAAGGAGTACGCCATCATCGCCGTGGGGCGCAAGGGGCGCGACTTCTTCAAGAAGCGCGGCTACCCGGTGGTGGCGGAGATCGTCGGCCTCTCCGACTTCCCCACCTTCGCCGACATCGAGCAGATTGCCAAGACGGCGGTGCAGATGTACGCCGACGGCACCGTCGACGAGCTCGTCCTCATCTACAACGAGTTCGTCAACCCGGTGGTGCAGCGGCCCGTCGAGAAGGTGCTCCTGCCCCTCGCCGACGTGGGCGAAGCGGCAGCGGGGGTCTCCTACGAGTACGAGCCGTCGCCCGAGGCGGTGCTGGAGGTGCTCCTGCCGCGCTACGCGGAGACGCTCATCTACAGCGGCCTGCTGGAGGCCAAGGCCAGCGAGCATGCCGCGCGGATGACGGCGATGGGCAACGCCACCGACAACGCGACGGAGATGATCGAACGGCTCACCCTCATGTACAACCGGGCCCGCCAGGCGTCGATCACCCAGGAAATCGCCGAGATCGTCGCCGGCGCCAACGCCCTGCAATAGGACGGGAGTCTTTGCGCACAGGGAGGGAAGGCGATGAACAAGGGACGCGTCGTGCAGGTGATGGGTCCGGTCGTCGACATCCAGTTCGAGCGTGGACACCTGCCTGCCATCTACAACGCGATCAAGATCCAGCACAAAGCGACCAAGCCCGGGGAGCTGGACATCGACCTGACCGTGGAGGCGGCCCTGCACCTGGGGGACAACATCGTGCGTTGCGTGGCCATGGCCTCGACGGACGGTCTGGTGCGCGGCATGGAAGCGGTGGACACCGGGGCGCCGATTTCGGTGCCAGTGGGTGAGGAAACCCTGGGCCGCGTGTTCAACGTCCTCGGGGAGCCGATCGACAACCAGGGTCCGGTCAATGCCAAGCGGCGTGACCCGATCCATCGTCCGGCTCCGCCCTTCGTCGAACAGGCCACGACGTCGGAGATCCTCGAGACGGGGATCAAAGTGATCGACCTCCTCGCCCCGTACGCCAAGGGCGGGAAGGTCGGCCTCTTCGGCGGCGCCGGCGTCGGCAAGACGGTCCTCATTCAGGAGCTCATCCACAACGTGGCCATGCAGCACGGCGGCCTGTCGGTCTTTGCCGGGGTCGGCGAACGCACGCGCGAGGGGAACGACCTGTACCACGAGATGAAGGAATCGGGCGTCATTTCCAAGACGACGATGGTGTTCGGCCAGATGAACGAGCCGCCGGGCGCCCGTCTGCGCGTGGCCCTCACCGGGCTGACCATGGCCGAATACTTCCGCGACGAGTACGGCCAGGACGTGCTGCTCTTCATCGACAACATCTTCCGCTTCACCCAGGCCGGTTCGGAAGTGTCGGCCCTCCTCGGCCGCATGCCGTCGGCGGTGGGCTACCAGCCGACGCTGGCCACGGAGATGGGGCAGCTGCAGGAGCGCATCACTTCGACGAAGAAGGGGTCGGTCACGTCGATCCAGGCCATCTACGTGCCGGCCGACGACTACACCGACCCGGCGCCGGCAACGACCTTCGCCCACCTCGACGCGACGACCAACCTGGAGCGTTCCATCGCCGAGAAGGGCATCTACCCGGCCGTCGACCCGCTCGCCTCGACGTCGCGCATCCTCCAGCCGCACATCGTCGGCGAAGAGCACTACCAGGTGGCCCGCGGCGTGCAGCAGGTGCTGCAGCGCTACAAGGAGCTGCAGGACATCATCGCCATCCTCGGGATGGATGAACTCTCCGACGAGGACAAGCTGATTGTCGCCCGCGCGCGGAAGATTGAGCGCTTCCTGTCCCAGCCGTTCCACGTGGCCGAGCAGTTCACCGGCGTGCCGGGCAAGTACGTCCCGCTCAAGGAAACCATTCGCGGGTTCAAGGAGATCCTCGAGGGCAAGCACGACGACCTGCCGGAGGCGGCCTTCCTCTACGTCGGGACCATCGACGAAGCGGTGGAGAGGGCGAAGACGCTGTAAGGCGCTTCGCCCGTTAGGAGGGGATGGCCGTGAACACCATGCGACTCGACATCGTCACGCCGGACGAGACGGTCTTTTCCGATGAGGTCACCTTTGTCCTGGCCAAGGGGGTCGAGGGGGACCTGGGGATTTTGCCTCAGCACATGCCCCTCGTCACCCCGCTCAAGGACGGCCCGGTGAAAATCAAGCAGGAGGATCGCCAGCAGGTGGTGCACCTGCGCGGGGCCTTCCTGGAAGTGCGGAAGGACCGCGTCACCATTCTGGCCGAGGCGGCCGAGTGGGCCCACAAGTAGGCCGCAGGCCGACGGTTTCGACGCGGTTGCGCCGCCGCATTCCCGCCGGAGCGTTTCCGGCGACAACCCGGCGCCTCGCAACTGGAAGCTCCCGGTTGCGAGGTGCTTTTTTTTCTTGTTTTTGTTATGCTAAAAGGGGTGACAACTCTGGCCCTTGGAGGGACGCGAATGACCGAATACACCAACAATTATGTCCTTGTGTCCGTGTTCGTGCTGCTCGGCCTGCTGTTGCCGGTGGCAGCGCTTACGCTGGGGCGGTTCCTGCGCCCGCATCGGCCGACGCCGGAGAAGGGCAAGCCCTATGAGAGCGGCATCGAGCCGACGGGCACCAGCTGGGTCCGGTACAACGTGCGCTATTACCTGTTCGCCCTGCTCTTTGTCATCTTCGACGTGGAAACCGTCTTTCTGTATCCGTGGGCAGTGGCATACAATCAACTGGGGCTGTTCGCGCTGGTGGAAGTGCTGATCTTTATCACGCTCTTGCTCATCGGCCTGCTGTACGCCTGGAAGAAGAAGGTGTTAACATGGACGTGAGGATTGAAGGGCTGACGCCCGACGAGCAGCGGGAAGTGGGGCAAAACGTCCTGCTTACGACGCTCGAGCAGATCAAGGCGTGGGCGCGATCGAACTCCCTGTGGCCGCTCACCTTTGGCCTGGCCTGTTGCGCCATCGAGATGATGGCCGCCGGAGCGCCGCGCTACGATCTTGACCGCTTCGGGGTCATTTTCCGCGCCTCGCCGCGCCAGGCGGACCTTATGATCGTCGCCGGCACGGTGACGAAGAAGATGGCGCCCATTTTGCGCCGCTTGTACGACCAGATGCCCGAGCCGAAATGGGTGATCGCCATGGGGTCCTGCGCCACGGCGGGAGGCCCCTACGTGCGGTCCTATTCCGTGGTGAAGGGCGTCGACCAGATCGTGCCCGTCGACGTGTACATCCCCGGCTGTCCGCCGACGCCGGCGGCCCTCATCTACGGCATCCAAAAGCTCCAAGAGAAGATCTGCGCGCAAGCGAAAACCGGGAAGAAGAAGGTGACCCGCTCGTGAGCGAACGCGACAAGGCGCAACCCGAAATGACGCAAGATTCCCGGCGTTCCGAACAGCCGGCGCCGGCTGATGCGCCTGAAGCGAAAGAGGCGCCAGCGGCGAAAGGGGCGGCGGACGGCAAAGACGGACCGGACGCCAAGGCGGCGGCCCGCGCGCGCGCCGCGGCGGCCGCCC
>NZ_BMOF01000070.1 GCF_014646935.1 Calditerricola satsumensis
CCTCGCTTTTGTTCCCTTGGCTTGGTTGACCTCGCATCCACAATTATTGACCTAGAGCCACTTGACCCTTGACACATCCAAAAAGGTAGTGTATACTGCTTGACGTGAACGACGCGGGGTGGAGCAGCCAGGTAGCTCGTCGGGCTCATAACCCGAAGGTCGCAGGTTCAAATCCTGCCCCCGCAACCATATGGTGGCGGCGTAGCTCAGCTGGCTAGAGCGTACGGTTCATACCCGTAAGGTCGGGGGTTCGAGGCCCTCCGCCGCTACCAGCGTGGCCCGTTGGCGAAGTGGTTAACGCACCAGATTTTCAATCTGGCATGCAGGGGTTCGAATCCCCTACGGGTCACCATTTTCTTTTTTCTGGACGGTTAGCTCAGCTGGGAGAGCACCTGCCTTACAAGCAGGGGGTCGGCGGTTCGATCCCGTCACCGTCCACCATCCAACGCACGCCATCCTCGCCCGAACGGCAACAAGCCAAAACGGGCGTTTTTCTTTTTTTCGGGCTTCGACAGATGCGGCAAGAAGCGCTCCGGCCGCGACGGGCGATGCGGCGAGTCGGCTCGAGGGATCGGGGAACGGGCAGAGGAATGTCGGAAGATTCCCATCGCGAGGCGCACGAAATGACAGACTTTTGCGAAACGGGGGACGTATAATGGGGGCACCAAAGGAAGATGGGTGGTGACGAACGCGATGTTTCGCAAAACGGATGGGTGGACAGGGAAATTGTTCGGGCCGGTCCCGTGGCTGGCCGGAGCCGGTGAACCCGCCGAAAGGGGAGCGCAAGCCGTGCAGCGGGGGTGGATCCGGTGGGGGGTCCCCCTGCTCGTGATCGGGTTTTTGCTTGGACAAGCGGTGCTGGTCGAAGGGCTGGCCCCGTTTGCCGTGCCGTTTTTTGCGGTGGCGTACCATTTGCGCCGCGATCGGGTTCTGCCCATTGTCCTCGCCCTGTGCGGAGGGGCGGCGTTGGTGTCGACGGACCACCTCTTTGTGACGATCCTTTCGTGCGCCATGTACCTGATCCTCCAGCTCGGGTTGGAACGCCGCAAACGCGTGGCGCGGAGTGATCTCTCCCACGCGCCGCTTTTGACGGCGCTGGCGGTGTTTGGCGCCCATACCGGGTACACCTACGGTATGGCCAACGCCTTGACCGTCTATCAGGCGGTCGCCTACGCGGTGGAAGGGGCGCTCAGCTTCTTGCTGACGTTGATCTTTGTACAGGCCCTCCCCCTCATGACGTCACGCCGGTACCGCCATCCGCTGCGCCAAGAAGAAGCGGTCTGCGCGCTCATTCTTCTCGGTTCCGTGCTCATCGGCACGATCGACTGGCGGTTTTTCGGCGTGGCCGTGCACCACGTGCTGGCCCAATATTTCCTCCTCGTCTTTGCCTTCGCGGGCGGCGGGGGGATCGGGGTGACGGCGGGCGTGGTGATCGGGCTGATGCTCACCCTGGCCGACATCGGCGAGCTCAACCAGATGAGCCTGCTCGCGTTTGCCGGGCTCTTGAGCGGGCTGTTGCGCGAGGCGCGGAAGCCGGGGGCGGTGGCCGGCCTCCTGATCGGCGCGAGCCTCTTCACCTTCTATATGGAGCCAACGGGGCGGATGTGGAGCGCCCTTGGGGAATCGCTGGCGGCCGCGTTCCTGTTTGTGCTGACGCCGCGCGTGCCGTTGCGCCAGTTGGCCGCGCTTCTCCCGGGCACCCATGAGCACTTGATCAGCCAGCAGGCCTACATGCGCCAGGTGCGGCAGGCGACGGCCGCGCGCATTGAACAGTTCGCGCACCTTTTTCAGAAGCTGGCGCACAGTTTTGCCCAGGCGGATCGCGACGCCTCAGACGGCAAGACGGACGTGATGAAGGAGATGGATGCCTTTCTCAGTGGCGTGACCGCCGTCACGTGCAACGTCTGCCGGAGGAAGGATGTCTGCTGGGGCGAAAAGGCCGAGGAGACGTACGACTGGATGCGGTACTTTGCCGGGGTTGTGGCGGCGGACGGCGCATATCGACGCCAGATCCCTTTTGAGTGGAAGCGCCACTGCCTCAAGGCGCAGGACGTGCTCAAGGTGATGGCGGACCAGTACCCGGCGTTCCGCGAGCGCCTCCTCCTAAACCAGCGCATCCGGGACAGCCGACAGCTGGTGGCGGAGCAGTTGAGCGGGGTGTCGCGGGTGATGGGCGATTTTGCCGCGGAAATTCGCCGCGAGGGCCAGGACTTGGGGGTGCAGGAGGGACAGATTCGCGAGGCCCTCGAGGAGATCGGCCTGTCGGTGCGCAAGGTGGACATCTACAACCTGGCCGAGGGCAACGTCGACATCGAGGTGAGCCAGCCGAGCTGCAACGGCCGCGACGAATGCGAGAAAATCGTCGCCCCGCTGGTGTCCGATCTACTCGGGGAGACGGTGGCCGTGGCCGAAAAGCGTTGTCAGGCTTACGCCGACGGGTACTGCACGATGTGCCTGCGGACGGCCCACAAGTACCGGGTTGCGTCGGCCATCGCCGCGGTGGCCAAGGACGGCGGCTGGCTCTCCGGCGACAGCTTTGCCACCCTCGACCTCGGGAATGGGCGGTACGCCGTGGCCCTCTCCGACGGGATGGGGAACGGCGAGCGCGCCCACCGGGAGTCGAGCGAGACGCTGGAGCTCCTGAAGGAGATGCTGTGCGTGGGCTTTGACGAGCAGATGGCCATCAAATCGGTCAACGCCCTGCTCTCGCTGCGCACCACCGAGGACACCTTCGCCACCCTCGACCTGGCGATCCTCGATCTGCATACGGCGGAGGCCAAGTTCCTGAAGACCGGCTCGACGCCAAGCTTCATCAAGCGCGGACGCGAGGTGTTCACCGTGACGGCCGGCAATTTGCCGATTGGCATCCTGCGCGACATCGAGGTGGACGTCGTGACGCTTGGCCTCAAACCCGGCGACCTGCTCATCATGCTCACCGACGGCGTGTACGACGCGCCCAAGGTGGAAAACAAAGAGCGGTTCCTCAAGCGCATGATCGCCGATCTGGCCACCGATGATCCCCAGGAGGTGGCGGATCTCTTGCTCGAGCAGGTCGTGCGCCACCACCACGGCGCCATCCACGACGACATGACGGTGGCCGTCGTGCGCATCGATCCGTACGTCCCCGAGTGGGCCACCATTAAGATGCCGCGCCTGCGTCCCGTTGAACGGCCGCGCGTTGTCAGCTAGCGTTCGTCTCCGCTGGCCGTATCCGCCGCCGTGCAGGTATGCGCATCGCGCCTTCCGTCGATACTGGGAATGTCCCGTCTTTTCAGAATCCTTGGTCGGCGGGAGGCGATAGCGTTGCGCGAGATGGTTCTGGAACAGATTCTGCTCGTCACCGACGGGTGTTCCAACGTCGGGGGCGATCCGGTCGAAGCGGCGGCGGAAGCGCGGCGGCAGGGCATCGTGGTCAACGTGATCGGCGTCCTGCACGGGCAGACCCTTGGGGAGCACGGACGGCGGGAAGCCGAACGCATTGCTGCAGCGGGCGGTGGGGTGTGCCAGTTCGCCCAGCCGGAGCGGCTGTCGCACACGGTTCAGGCGGTCACGCGGCAAGCGATGACGCGGACGCTGCACGCCGTGGTGCGCGAGGAGCTGCGGACGCTTCTCGCCGAGGGGAACGCGGCGAGCCTGGCGCCCGAGCAGCGCGCGCGCCTGGCGGCCTCGATCGAGACGTGGGCCGAGGCCTGCCGCCTGCGCGTGTTTCTCCTCCTCGACACCAGTGCCAGCATGGCGCCGCTGGTCCCCACGGTACGCCGGGCGGTACGGGACTTTTTCCTTTGCTTGGCTGCGCGTACCGGGCCCAGCGAGTTGGCCGTCGGCGCCTTCCCGGGTGCCAAGGGAGACCTTGACCTCCTTGTCGACTGGACGACGGACGGCGCGGCGGCCCGCCTGGCCCTGGAACGGCCGCCGACGGGGCTCACGCCGACGGCTCCGGCGCTGCGGGCGGCGTTGGCCCACTTTCGGCCGCGCCTTGCCTCGGGAGAAGCGCGGGGGTTTGCCGCGCTCCCGCCCGCGTCGGAAAAGAACGCCGCCGGCCGCGCGTCCGACGGGGGATTGCTTCGTGACTACGTCTTTTGAGCATGTGTCTGTTGAACTGCGTCCCGGAACCGTCGTTTGCGGCCGTTGGCACGGCAACGCGTACCGCATCGAACGCGTTGCCGGCCGAGGGGCAACGGCGACGGTGTACGCGGCCTGGGGGCCGATGGGCCGTGTGGCGCTAAAGGTGGCCGCCGACGAGGCCTGCGTGCTGGTGGAAGCGGTCACGTTGCGGGACCTCGAGGCCCGAGGGGCAGCCCTTGGGCCTTTTCTGCGTGACGTCGACGAAGCCGACATCGGGGGCCGACCGGTGCTGTTTCTCGCCCTCGACTGGGTGGAGGGCGTGCCCCTCAACCGCTTTTCCTTTGGGCGTCGGCCGGAGGTAGCGGCGGCGGTGTTGGAGCAGATTCTGGATGTCCTGGAGCGGTTGCATGCCGCCGGGCTTGTCTTCGGCGATCTGAAACCGGCTAACGTCCTCGTGGCACCGGGATCGCCGCCGCGCGCGGGGGTGGTCGACTTTGGCGGCGTGACCCCCCAGGGCCGGCTCGTGCGCGCCCACAGCGAATTGTACGACCGGGCCGCGTGGGGCGCCGGCGGCCGCACGGCGGACCCCGCGTACGATCTGTTTGCCGCGGCGCTCACGTTCCTGGCCGCCGTCATCGGGGAAGCGCGCCTGGCCGCTTTTTTCAACCGGAAGCGGTCGGTGGCGGCGCTTTGTGATATAATACGGGCGGATTCGCGACTGGCACCGTATCGGCCGGTTCTGGAGCCGGCGCTCCATGGGCGGTGGGCAAGCGCGGGAGCGATGCGCCGCGCGCTGGCTGCGGCGTCCGACGCGGGCTTAAGCGCCGTCCCGCCGCGCGATCGTTTGACGGCGGGTCTGGTCGGCGCGTGTGCCGTCGCGGTGGCGTGGTTTTTGCTCGCGAGCGCAGCGTGGTGGGAGAGGCAGTGATGCAGCGATGGACGCGACGCCGCACGGGATCCCGTCTCCCCCTTCCTCCGACGACATCTTGGATCTGTGCTTGTTCGCCGGGGCCCTCGTGTTGAAAAACGGCGGGGAGACGTATCGCGCCGAAGAGACGATGGTGCGCATGGCCATGGCCTCCGGCGTGCAGGAGGCGCACGGCTTTGCCACCCCGACGGGCGTGTTCCTATCGTGCGTGACGGCCGAAGGGGTCAAGACGCGCGTGCAGCGCATTGCGGCGCGCACCGTGGACTTGAGCAAAGTGGCGGCGGTCAACGAGATCTCCCGCTGCTACGTGGACGGACGTATGACGGCCGCGGAAGCGTTTCGGCAGCTCAAGCGGGTTGAGACGGCGCCCTTTCCGTACGGCGACGGGCTGGCGCACCTGGCCGCCGGCGCCACCAGCGCCAGCTTTGCCCTGCTGTTTGGCGGGTCGTGGCCGGATTTCGGGCCGGCCTTTGCCGCCGGTCTCGTGGCCAATGTGGCCCTCAAGCTGGTGGAGCGCCTCTTTGCCATGCGCTTTGTGGCCGAAGCGGTGGCCGCCTTCTTCAGCGCTCTGACCACCGTGCTCGCCTTCGCCGCGGGGTGGGGGGCCGACCGGGACGCCATCCTCATCGGCGCGCTCATGCCCTTTGTTCCCGGTGTGGCCCTCACCAATGCCGTGCGCGATGTGATGGCCGGTGATCTGGTGTCGGGGCTGGCGCGCGGCGCAGAGGCGGCGCTCACCGCCCTCGCGGTGGCGGCGGGCGTGGCGCTCCTGTTGGGACTGGTGGCCGAATGAAGCGTGTACGGTCTGGAGGCGACGGCGTGTGACCGGGGCTGTGGAGGGGTTGCTCAGTTTTGTGGCGGCCGCGTCCTTCGGCATGCTGTTTGGCGTCCCGCGCGCCGAACTGGTGTGGGGCGGGCTGGTCGGGGCGGCGGGCTGGCTCGTGTACCGGGGCCTGATGGCGATGGGGATGGGCTTGCTCGGGGCGATCTTTGCCGCGTCCTTTCTCGTTGCCGCCCTCAGCCAGCTCCTGGCCGTGCGCCGGCGCGTGCCGGTCACCTTGTTTGTCGTTCCGGGCATCATTCCCCTCGTTCCGGGCGGGCTGGCGTACCGGACGATGCTGGCCTTTTTCCACGGCGAGTATGCGGGAGGCTTGGCGGTAGGCGCGCAGACCCTGCTGTCCGCCGGCGCCATTGCCGCCGGGCTTTCGCTGTGGACGGCGCTGTTTGCCGCGTTTCGGAGGAGGGGGCCCCATGCGCGAACGCGTGCGTGAGACGATTCGCCGCTACCGGCTCCTCGAGCGCGGAGACGGCGTGGTGATTGGCGTGTCGGGCGGTCCCGACTCGATGGCCTTGCTCCATGTGCTCCTTGCGTTGCGCGACGAATACGACCTGTCCCTTACCGCGGTCCATGTCCATCACCAACTGCGCGGCGCGGAGGCGGATGCCGACGCGGCCTTCGTTGCGGACTGGTGCCGCGCCCACGGCGTGCCCTGCCGCGTCGTGCGCGTCGACGTGCGCGCGCATGCCGCCAAACACCGCCTGGGCCTGCAGGTGGCCGCACGCCAGTTGCGCTACGCGGCCCTGCGGGAAGCCGCCGAGGAGGCGGGAGCGGGGAAGATCGCCCTGGGGCATCACGCCGACGACCAGGTGGAGACGGTGCTCATGCGTCTGGTTCGCGGCACGGGAGTCGGCGGGCTGGCGGGCATCCCTATCTCGCGGGCGGAAGGGTCTGCCACCCTCATCCGCCCGCTCCTTCACGTGCGGCGAGCGGAAATCGAGGCCTACTGCGCGGCCCATGGCGTGCCCTACCGCCTCGACGCGTCCAACCGCTCCCGCGCCTACCTGCGCAACCGCGTGCGCCTCGACGTGGTGCCGCTCCTTTCGGCCCTCAACCCGCGCTTTCCAGAGGCCGTGTGCCAGTTGGCCGAGGTGGCGCGGGCCGAGGACGCCTACCTCGAGGAGCGGGCGCGCGAAGCCCTTGAGGGAGCCCTTCGCCGGCGCACCGCCGATGGCGTGGTGCTCGACCGACAGGCCTTAGTCCGTCTCCCCCTGGCTTTACAACGCCGGGTGATTAAACTAATATTAAGTTATCTGTGTGTGGACGAGCCCGACCGATTCTTTGCGCACATTGAGGCGGTGCGCCGTCTGGCCGCATCGGACAAGCCCGCCGGATGCCACCGCGTTGCCGGTGCGTGGTGGGTGGAAACGGATTACGATGTGCTCGTCTTTGGGCGCGGCGAACCGGACAGCAGAGAAGGGCTCGACTTTTGCTATCCGTTGGCCGTTCCCGGGGAAACGCTGGTCCCGGAACTCGGCTGCACGATTCGCTGCCGGGTGACGGACCGGCCCCTTGAGGACGGGGAGCTCTCTCCGTTGTGGGCCGTGTTTGATTACAAGCGGCTTTCCGGTCCGCTCGTTGTGCGCGCGCGCCGGCCGGGCGACCGCATGACGGTGTGGGGGCTTGCCGGACACAAGAAGGTCAAGGACATCCTGATCGACGAGAAGGTGCCGCATCGGGTGCGCCGCAGGATGCCGGTGATTTGCGCCGGGGAGACCATCCTGTGGCTGCCTGGCGTGCGGCGGTCGGCGGAAGCGCCGGTGACCGCCGCCACGCGCCGATTTTTATACATGGAAGTGGAGAACGACGCGTAACGGTAAAAGCAGATGGGGTTTGGCAGCAGGAGGAAACGAGCGATGGATCAGGACATAAAGGAAGTGCTCATCTCGGAAGAGGCCATTCGGGAGAAGGTGCGCGAGCTGGGGGAGATCCTGTCGGCGGAGTACGCCGGAAAAAACCCGCTCGTCATCTGCGTGCTGAAAGGTGCGGCCTTCTTCATGACCGACCTGGTTCGGCAGATGAACATTCCCCTGGAGATGGATTTTATGGCCGTGTCGAGCTACGGCGCGTCGACGCAATCGTCGGGCGTCGTGCGCATCCTGAAAGATCTCGACACGGCGGTCGAGGGGCGCCACGTCCTGGTGGTCGAAGACATCATTGACAGCGGGCTGACGCTGAGCTACCTCATCGACCTCCTCAAGCGCCGCAATGCCGCATCGGTCAAGGTGGTTACCCTCCTCGACAAGCCGCATCGACGTACGGTCGACCTGAAGCCCGACTACTGCGGGTTTGTCGTTCCGGACGCGTTTGTCGTCGGGTACGGGTTGGATTACGCCGAAAAGTATCGCAATCTCCCCTACATCGGCGTGCTCAAGCCGGAGGTTTACCGGTGAGCTCGACCGCGTTCACGTGTCAACTCACATAAAAACCTAACCGAAGTGAAGCCGGTCACTCACGAGAAAATC
>NZ_BMOF01000071.1 GCF_014646935.1 Calditerricola satsumensis
TGCGCACTCTTGACAACCCTACCAATCCGCGCTAAGATGCATTTGTTGTAGGGTAGCAATGATTGAGGGTAAAAACGGTGCGGAGTGGAGTTCGGACCCTTGCCGGCCCAGCGGCTGACTGGGGAACCAGGTGGCCGGGAGGTTGCACGATGCGGAACGCTACCGTCCGACGTTCGTGTAGAAAAAGTCCGGACTCGCCCACCGGAAGGACCCTCCAATCTACGGCAAAGGAGACGGTTTGAATGGCACGGTACACGGGACCTCGTTGGAAGCTCAGCCGCCGTTTGGGCATCTCCCTCAGCGGGACGGGAAAAGAGCTGAAGCGCCCCTATCCGCCGGGGCAGCACGGCCCGGGGCAGCGCCGCAAGCTGAGCGAATACGGCATTCGCCTCATGGAGAAACAAAAGCTCCGCCACATGTACGGCCTCACCGAGCGGCAGTTCCGCCGCACCTTTGAGCGGGCCCAAAAAATGCCTGGCGCGACGGGTGAAAACTTCATGATCCTCCTCGAGTCGCGCCTCGACAACCTGGTGTATCGCCTCGGCTTTGCGCGGACCCGTCCGGCAGCGCGGCAGCTGGTGACCCATGGCCACGTGACGGTGAACGGCAAGAAGGTGGACATTCCGTCCTACCAGGTGAAGCCGGGCGACGTGATTGGGCTGCGCGAAAAGAGCCGCAACCTGCAAGTGGTGAAGGAAGCGCTGGAAAACCGCGCGTACCTGCCGGACTACCTGTCCTTCGACGAAAACAAGATGGAAGGCACGTACCTGCGCTATCCGGAACGCTCCGAGTTGCCGCAGGAAATCAACGAAAAGCTGATCGTCGAGTTCTACTCGCGGTAAAGAAAACGCCCTCCCTTCATGGCGAAGGGAGGGCGCGTTTGTTTTCCTGGCTATTTGACCGATTTTGTCAGCCACAGGGAAAGGTCGGGCCACACGACGATCACCGCCAGCACGAGAATCATCAGCACAATGAACGGCGCCACGCCGCGCACCACCGCGCCGAGCTTCTCCTTGGCGATGCCGCTGACGACAAAGAGGTTCAGCCCCACCGGCGGGGTGATCATCGCCAGTTCCATGTTGACCGTCATGATGATGGCAAAGTGGATCACGTCAATGCCCATCTGCTTGATGATCGGCAGGAAAATGGGCAGCGTGATGAGGATGATCGACACCGCTTCCAGAAACGTGCCCAGGATAAAGAAGAGCAGGTTGGTGGCAATCAGGAACACCCACTTGTTCGTCACGCTCTGCGTGATCCACTCCGCCACCGCCTGCGGCACCTGGTTGTTCGTCAGGTACAGGGCAAACAACATGGCCGAGGCGATGATAAAGAAGATCATCGCGCTCGTCGTCACCGTCTCCTGCACGATGGCGCGGAACACCTTCCCGTTCAGCTCCCGGTAGACGAAGCGCGACACGAGGAGGGCATAGGCGGCGGCGACGACGGACGCTTCCGTCGGCGTGGCGATCCCCTTGTAGATGCTGCCGAGGATGAGGACGGGGAGCAGCAGCCCGGGCATCGCCTTCCCCAGCGCGCGCCAGCGGGTGGCCCAGTCGGCCTTCGGCTCCCGTCCGTAGCCGCGCAACTTGGCCACCATGATGGCCGAGGCGACAAGCACCGCGCCCATGAACAGCCCGGGCAGGACGCCGGCCATGAACAGCTTGCCGATCGACTCCTCGGCCACCGTGCCGTACACGATCAGCGGGATGCTCGGCGGGATGAGGATGCCCAGCGTTCCCGACGCCGCCACCAGGCCCATGGCGTACGTCTTGCTGTACCCGGCCCGCACCATGCCGGGGATCATGATCGATCCGATGGCCGCAGCCGTTGCCGGGCTGGACCCGGAGATGGCGGCGAACACCATACACGCCAGGATCGTCACCACGGCCAGACCCCCGGAGGTATGGCCCACCCACGTGCGCAGCGCGTCCACCAGGTGTCGGGCGATGCCGCCGCGGGCCATGATGACGCCGGCGAACACGAAGCCGGGAATGGCCATCAGCGTGGTGATGTCCAGGGCGGCGAACATGCGTTGGGGGATCATGTACATGACGAAACCCTGCTGCCACAGGACGACAATCGTCGCCAGCGCCAGACAGACGAAGATCGGCACGCGCAGCAGCATGAGCAGGGCAAACAGGCTAAACAGCGTCAGCGTCACAGGCGTTCTCCCCTTTCCGCGCCGGGCTCGTCTCTCGCCGCTCGTGGGCGAGGGCCTCCTTCGCTTCCTGCGGCACGATGTCGTGCTTCAGCTCGTCCAGGCTCTGGCGCCACGCCGCCACGGCGTTCTCGGCAAACTGACGGGCGAGCAGAAGCCCGGTCAGGGGCAGCACGAGGTAGACGATCCACAGGGGAATGCCCACATCCATCGACACTTGGCCGCTGCCGTACTTCTGCAGCACCAGTTGCAGGGAAAAAACCAGGAACAGAACCGAAAAGACCAGGCCAATGACGTTGGCCAGCACGTTGACCGTCTTTTTGCCGCGCGCCGGGAGCACGGCGTACAGCACGTCCACGGCGATATGTTTCTTGTGGCGAAGGGCCGCCGCGCCGCCAATGAGCACGCCCCAGATCACGCAGTACTTGTACACTTCCTCCACCCAGGCTTGCGGCTGGTTGACGAAGTAGCGCATCACCACGCCGTAGAGGCATAGCCCCAGGCCGACCACAAGCAGCGTCCCGGCCACCGCTTCCTCCGCGCGGGATAGCCATCGCCGCATGCCGATCCCTCCTTGCGCCGTCGGATTTCCCGCCCCATTCTTCCCGGGGAAGAAATGGGGAAAAACGCGGGACGGATTGGCCATTCCCCCCGCGTTTCGCCTTGCGCTCGCGCCGCCGCTTACTTGAGCGCCCGCGCGCCGTCGATGAACTCTTTGCCAATGACGTCGGCAAACTCGGCGTACACCGGCTCCAGCGCCTTGCGGAACGCCTCCTTGTCTTCTTCGGTCAGCTCGTACACTTCCATGCCCGCTTTCTTCAGGTTTTCGAAGCTCTTCTGATCCAGCTCGTAGGCCAGCTGGCGCTCGAACTCCGTCGCTTCCTTCAGCGCTTCCTCCAGGGCCTTGCGGATGTCCTCCGGCAGCCCTTCCCAGAAGGATTTGTTCACCAGCACGACGTAGTCCAGCCGCCCGTGGTTGCTCACCGTCAGGTACTTCTGCACCTCGGCGTACCGCTGAGTGTCGATGTTGTTGAACGTGTTTTCCTGGCCGTCCACCGTGCCCTGCTGTAGGGCCACGTACGTCTCGTTGAACGGGATCGTCGCCGCACCGGCACCAAGGGCCTTAAACTGCGCCTCCAGCACCTTGCCCGCCTGCGTGCGGAATTTCAGGCCCTTGAAGTCTTCCGGGCGCTTGAGCGGGCGCTTGCTGTTCGTGAACTGCTTGAAGCCGTTTTCCCACATGGCCAGGCCGAGAATGCCGTGGGGTTCGAGGGACTTCATCAGCTTCTGGCCGAGCTCGCCGTCCCAGAACTTCAGCACCGCTTCGCGGCTGTTGAACAAGAAGGGCATGTCGACGATCTGGAACGCCGGGTTAAGGCCGACCAGCTTGGTCACCGACGGGGCGATCATCTGGACGTTGCCCGCCTGCAACGCCTCCAGCTCTTCCTTGTCCCCGTACAGCTGGCCGGACGGGAACACTTCCACCTTGACGCGGCCGTTCGTCTTCTGTTCCGCCAGCTCCTTAAACTTTTCCGCCGCCTGCCCTTTGGGGCTGTCCGGCGTCGTCACGTGGGAAAATTTGATCACGATCGGTTCGCCGCTGTTGGCGTCACCCTGACCGGCGCCGTTTGAGGCCGGGCTTCCGCAACCGGCTGCCGCCAGGGCCAGTACCGCGGCCAGCGTAGCCATCCACAACCGTTTTCCGATCGCACGCATCGTCCTCGTCCCCTCCCTGGAAATGTCTTCGATTTCTAAACGGAGAACAATCCTTTTGTCTGGCTATTACGATAAAGCGCAGTGGACAAAAGGGCAACAATTCGTGCATATCGGTCATTTTGGTCATATTGTTCACGACCTTCCAGCCTCCCCCATGTTCCGTCCTGTGGTATGATCGAACTGATAACGCCCTGACCAATCGAGCATGACCCGATTGAGCATCCAAGTTCCCAGGTTCCCCGGGTGATGCGCTCAAAAAGGGAGTGGAGACCGTGAAAGACGCTGCGCTGCGCTTTGGGGCGCTCGGCCTGCTCAGCCTGATCTGGGGCGGGTCGTTTTTCTTCATCAAGATCCTGTTGGAGGCGATGGGGCCGCTGTCGGTTGCCTTTTTCCGCACGGCCTTCGGCTTGGCCCCGTTGCCGCCCTCGTTGCCGTCCTCCGCACGCCCATCCGCTGGCGCGCCATTTCGTGGCCCACCGCCGCCGTCGTCGCCCTCCTGAACACGGCAGTGCCGTGGGCCCTCATCGCCTATGGGAGACGCGCCTCACCAGCAATTTGACCTCGGTGCTCAACGCCAGCACGCCGATCTGGACAGCCCTCGTCGGCCTGTTGGCCTTTCGCCAAACGCTGTCGGCCCTGCAGTGGCTGGGCATCGCCGTCGGTTTTGCCGGGCTCGTGACGGTGGTCGGCCTCGAGCCGGGCCGGGCGGGGGGACACTGGACAGCCTATGCCTCCGTCCTTCTCGCCACGTGGGGGTACGCCCTCAGTTCCCAGCTGGCCAAGCACCGGCTCACCGACCTCTCCCTGTACGAAACGACGGTGGCCACCCTCGTCGTCGGCACGCTCGGGTCCTTCGTTCCGGCACTCGCATTTGAAACGGCAACGTGGTCCAGCCTGGCGCGCGCCGACGTTCTTCTCACCCTCGTCGGTCTGGGCTGTCTCGGCTCCGGCGTGGCCTACCTGCTGTTTTACTACCTGATTCGGGTCGGCGGTGCCGAATTTGCCACCCTCGTCACCTACCTCGTGCCCGTGACGGCCATGTTGTGGGGGACACTCTTTCTCGGCGAACCGCTGACGCCCAACCTGTTTCTCGGGCTGATCCTCATCTTGACCGGCGTCTTTCTTGCCGGGCGCAAACCCGGAACAATCGAGTAGGAGGGGGCGGCTAACCCCTGTCCTCTCCCACCACCGTACGTACCGTTCGGGATACGGCGGTTCACAAGGATTGACGAAGCTGAGCGTACAAGTCGGCGAAACTGAAAAGGCTCCGTTCTCGCCAGTAGGCGAGGCCGGTGGCCTTATTCATTTGTGGAGAAAAGAGCCCGGCGCCAGTATCCCTTTCGGGAACCGCTCAGCATTTTCGCCCATTCAGGCGGCAACCCAATGGCTATCAGGTTTCGGCGGATCGTCTTCGGTCTTCTCCATTGCTTTAGGAGGCACATCCGCAACCGCCTTCGGATCCATTCATCCAGGGATTGAAGCGGGCTTGGGGTGTCAATCAAGCGGAAGTAGCCGATCCACCCCCGCAGGTAGGCATTCAGCCGCTCCAATCACTCCTCCATGTTGACGCTGTGGTTCCGACGGGTGAGGTTTCGGATGTGCGCTTTAAACCGTTTGATGGTTTCCCGCCGCCAGGCGGATGCGCGGCGTTTTCTCGCTGGTGAACGAGAATACCAGGAATTTTTGCGATTCCATGGGCGATCCACCGCGCTTTTCTCCAGGTTGACCTTCAGCTATAGCCGTCCCTCGACGACCTTCCGAATGCTAGCCATCACGCGTTCGCCTGCCCGACGGCTCTTCACGTAGATGTAGCAGTCGTCAGCATAGCGAACAAACTTATGGCCGCGTTTCTCCAGTTCCTTGTCCAGGTCATCCAGGAGGATGTTGGCCAGGAGCGGGCTCAACGGACCGCCTTGTGGCGTCCCTTCCTCGCTGCGCACGCACACTCCGCCCGCCATGACGCCAGCCTGGAGGTAGTTCCGAATCAGCTTCAGGACGCGCTTGTCCTTCACCTTGCAGGCGCGGAGCATGTTCTGTCGCTCCACCACCTCTCCATCAGGTTGTCGCCTGCTTCGCGAGGCGGAGTGGCGAGGGGTGCCGGAGAAGGACTCGGCGCTCCTACGGTCCCCCGCAGATTCACCGCTTCCTCCCGTAGGCAGCTCCCTTTCGGGATTTTCGGCTGTCGTCCTTCTCGCAAACCCATGTCGCACCCACCTCTTTCCTTGTGTTCGGCCCTTCCGCCTCCCGGACGTCGCGGGAGACGTACTATGGCCTCTGCTGACTCCTGCCGGTTCAGCCACGCCTTTCGACGCGCACTTACCCGGTAACCGGGCGTACCCGGCAGGCCTCCCCGGGTAAGAGCACTGTCTTTCTCTCCATCTCCCCGCCCCATTTACTGCCTGTGCTCTTCGGCGGCAAGGACTTTGTCTTGTTGTGCAGACTGGTCCAAGCACAGGCAGCCCCGTATGGGGTTCCTGTTCGTCGGGCCGGAGGTTTGCCGCCGGCTTCCTTCAGACTCCGCCTCGCGGCGGACGCCCTTGCCTAAAGCTAACGGCTCCTGCCGCCTTTACCGTTCGGGACTTTCACCCTATAGACAGCGCCCATGCCGGGCGTACACAAAAGTAATCCCCACCTGATTACAAGGTGGGGACACCTGATTACAAGGTGGGGATAGCGTGAACACGAAATACTGAGATAGAAAGATTAGCTTCTTGCTTGAAGTCTTCAACTAAAACATACACGTTATTCCACAGGTGATATAGTAGGCAAAACATGCAGCACACGCTAAACACCCTAAATAAGTACTACAACCACAGCAACTTCCAATACATGACAAAATTGATACTATGCAGGCATTAGAGTTGAGTCCGTATTCTTGTGTAAAAAGGACTCTCTGAAAAAAGTCAGAGAGCCATTTC
>NZ_BMOF01000072.1 GCF_014646935.1 Calditerricola satsumensis
ATCTGTTCGGCATCCGTTCCATGCGTCAAACCATCAAGGAAATCGAAACCAATATCGCCTATCGGTGGTTTTTGGGATACGATCTCACCCAGCCCATTCCCCATTTCACGACGTTTGGGAAAAACTACGTCCGCCGATTCAAAGGTACCGACCTGTTTGAAAGGATCTTTACGCGCATTCTCGAAGAAGCCTGCCATCACGGGCTTGTGGACCCTTCCGTGCTGTATATTGATTCCACCCATGTCAAAGCCAACGCCAACAAGAGAAAATTCATCAAGCGGCTCGTTCAGGAAGAAGGAAAGAAATATCAAGAACTTCTGGAAGAGGAAATCAACCAGGACCGCGTAGCGCACGGGAAAAAGCCGTTGCCAAAAAAGTTTAAAGCCGTCTGGAAGGAGGTGAAGCAAAGCACCACTGATCCGGACAGCGGCTGGTTTGTCAAAAACGAAAAGGAACAGACGTTCGCTTACTCCTTCCATGTGGCCAGCGACCAAAACGGCTTTGTCGTCAGTGCCGTCGTCACGGCCGCCAACGTTCATGACAGTCAGGTCTTCACAGATGTGTTCGAGCAAGCCGTCAAGCACGTCGGAAAACCCAGCGCTGTCGCGGTGGATGCAGGGTATAAAACACCTTATATCAGCAAGTACCTCTTGGACCAACAGGTCCGTCCGGTCATGCCGTATACTCGTCCCCACACAAAAGACGGAAGGTATCGAAAGCAGGATTACGTGTACGATGAGTACTACGATTGCTATCTTTGTCCTGTCGGACAAGTGCTTACCTACGAAACCACGACCCGTGAGGGTTACAGAATCTATCGTTCCGATGCCACGACATGTCGCTCTTGTCCGTTCCGCTCCCAGTGCACTGAAAGCCACGACGCGGTTAAGCGCGTGAGCCGCCATATCTGGGCTCATTACATGGAGGAAGTGGAGCACCTGCGACATACAGAAGTGAATAAACGCCTATATGCACGCCGAAAGGAAACGATTGAGCGTGTGTTTGCGGATCTCAAGGAGAAGCATGGCTTGCGTTGGACCACGTTGCGTGGGTTGGAAAAAGTGACAATGCAGGCAATGCTTGTTTTTGCTTGTATGAATTTGAAGAAACTAGCGAATTGGTTATGGAGGTTAGGAAAAACAGGGCGTCATGCCCTTAATTTCGATATCTTTCTTTCGTACACAAACTACAAGAAAACTCCCTCGGCTACGTTGGCACCGAGGGAGTTTGTCTGCAGTCTGGAAATTATATCCTTTTTGTCCGCCCTAAAAATCAGGAGATTAAAGTATCCTTAGGTTATCAAGACTCAGGTTTTGGTGATGAAATTTTGTTTGGAGCACTGAAACTTAAGGACCATGAAAATGGTGTTGTAACATATCAGTACTCGTATGATGAATCGCAAACGAAATACGAAGGAAAAATCGTGTTCAAAAACAATGCCATTTTGTTCGAGTATACAGGCAAAGATGGTTTTTTAAAACGTTTGGTGTTTACCGAACGACTTCTCTTTAGCGATGTAACCTCAAATCATTGGGCTAAGGACGCGATTGAGTACCTTGCAATAAAGGGGATTTTGAAGGGACGAAATGAAAACTTTTTCGAGCCAGAAGGGAAAATAACCAGAGCGGAATTTGCAGCCGTTTTAGTCCGTATTTTGCCTAACCTTCCTTGCTGTCATAACAAGAGCGGAAATGGCTTCGATGATGGCCAGAGCAACTTCATTGCTCAATAAACCTATCCCTTCACCTATACAACTTACATTTAAAGATGCCAAAGCCATTCCAAATTGGGCGAAAGATGACATAAATAAGATTGTTTCGTTGGGGTTCATGAACGGTTATCCTGATCAAACATTTAAACCATACGGACATGGAACTCGAGCAGAAGCCGCTGTCGTGATCAAACGATTTTATGATTGGGTACACCAATAAAGAGCCATACTTTAGGGGCATCAAAGCAAGGTATGGTGCTTTGCTGCCCCTTTTTATAGTTTGGATTAACGGAGCGTGTACACATGAAAACCAGGCTGAGAGCAACACGGGGTTCATTGCTGCTGGTGCTCTTTTCTCTCCTCCTTCCTTCAGCCACAAGCGGTACAGCGGCGTTTTCCTTCGACATCGACGGTGACCGCGCGGTGGACTACGAGCTGCAGTTGCGCGGCTGATGGGCAACGCCAAGCCCTTCGTGATGTCCCGTACCTATCGCCACGCGCGACACGACCTGTATGTGTACCAGCAGAAGGGCAAGCTATTCAAGCTGCTGTTGGTCCGGTATTCCGACGGCAGCGTGGCGTACTTTGCGCGGAACGAACGGTCACGGCGGAACGCCGGCGAGGCGCTGACGCTCGTCGTGAAGCGCCCAACGCAAACCGCCTTTCGCGCGCTCACGGACAAGGGGATCGTGCCCGCCGAGCCGTCGCGCCACATCCGCGCGACGCTCTTCGCGGAAAGCCCCACCCATCACTACCGGGTGGGAAGGCCGCGCGCCCTGAAGCCGTTGGAACGCCCTACGATCCCGCGGATCCGGCGTTCAATTACGTGCCGGCCGCTGCCCGATCCTTCTACCGGAATCCGGCCAACGTTGCCGGCCTGCAGGCCCTTCCTTGGCTGGACGTGCGCGGCGCCCACTATTTCGACCTTGTCCTGACCCACATGGCCTACACTGCTGTCCAAACGCAAAACGAAAACGGATATTGGGAAACGCATCCGAAAGCGAACTGGTTGGCGCGCGAATACAAAATTGGCCATCGCTACATGGACAACCGGCGGAATGTCGACAACGCGACGTTTCTGCACCGCTTTGCGCAGCGAAAGCCCGATCCGGCGATTCGCGCCAGCCTGGCCTAGTGGGATCGCTACCATGCCCGGTACATCCAGGCTTACGGGATCCCGACGAGCCGGAAAGGGCTGCTTTTGCCCGATTATGTGGGCGGGCCGGGGGGAAGGACGACGCACGTGTCGCTTAACCACCATGTGGCCAACATGAATTATTTGTACGAGACGTATCTGACGGACCAAAATCCGCAAAAACGGGCGCTGGCCAACCTGTACGGCCACAACCATCCCGCGCTGCAACACCTGATTGACGAGAAAAACCGGTGGCTTGGTCAGATGCGCGAGGACGGGGAAGGAAGACCGTGAGGATGGGGGAGAAGGCGGCGCAACGACGCCCAAAAAAAAAACCGGGCCATCCAGCCCGCTGTGCCGTTGGTCTTATCCGCCCAGCACCTTGTGCTTCAGCCACCCGATGTCTTCCTTGTGCTTTATCAGTTCCAGGCGGACGGTGTCGAGGCTCATCTCGACCCGCACTTCCAGCTCTTTCATGCGCAGCTTGAGATCGGCGAGTCCTACCTGCAGTTCGCCAAATCTCTTCTCGAAGTTGTGCACCACCTGATCGATCATCGCCTGGTGGAGCTTCATCATCGCGTTGATGATCTCGGAGAAACGCGCATCCATGTGCTCGTTCATCTGGGCGAAGCGTTCGTCCATGGCGTCGAGGCGCCGGTCGATCTGGGCGAAGCGCGCGTCCATGGCATCGAGGCGCCGGTCGATCTGGGCAAAGCGTTCGTCCATGGCATCGAGGCGCCGGTCGATCTGGGCAAAGCGTTCGTCCATGGCGTCGAGGCGCTGGTCGATCTGGGCGAAGCGCGCGTCCATGGCATCAAGGCGCCGGTCAATCTGGGCGAAGCGTTCGTCCAGGTAGGCCATGAGGCGGTCGAGGTCGGCCATCGGGACACCTCCTCCGGTTTTCTTCATTATATCTCATTTCTCTATCCCATGCCGCGCAAGAAAAGAAATGGTATAATGATGCCGAGTCGCGCCGCCGCAACCCGTTGGCGGCCTTGCGCGTCTCTTCGTTTGTCAGGCGTTTCCGCGCGTTTGGCGCGCATCTTTCCATGCTGAATCAGGAGCGACCGCAATATGCGCAAGTGGCTGTCCGCGGCATTGGTGGCGCTGCTTCTCCTCGGCGGGTGGCTGGCGACCGGGTGGATCGGGCAGAAGCGCCAGGCGTCGGGCGAGCCGGGGCTGCCCGAGACGCGGGAGTGGATCATCAAGTGGCGGGACCACGCGCCCAGCGCCCCGGGCGAGTTTGAGGTGCTGCAGCGCGACGACCGCCACCGTCTCATGGTGGTGCGGCTGAACGAACACATTGATGTGGTGCGGTGGGTGGACGCCTGGAGCAAGCGGCCCGACGTGGAGTTCGTGCAGCCCAACCGCAAGCTGCGCATCAAGGCGCTGCCCGTGCCCAACGACAAGGCCAATCCGGAGCAGACATCGTACCTGCGCCAGATCCGCGCCGACCTGGCCTGGGGCGTGGTGCGGGAGGCCCCGAACGTGACGGTGGCCGTCGTCGACACGGGGGTGGACCTCGCCCATCCCGACCTGGCGCCGAACCTGGTGCCGGGGGTCAACCTGGTGGAGCCCGCAAAGCCGCCGCAGGACGACAACGGACACGGGACGGCCCTGGCCGGCATCGTCGCCGCCGCGGGGAACAACGGCCTCGGGGTGAGCGGCGTGCTGTGGCGGGCGCGGATCATGCCCGTCAAGGTGCTCGACGCCCGCGGCGAGGGGGGCGACTACACCGTCGGGATGGGCATCCGCGAAGCGGTGGACCGCGGCGCCGATGTGGTGCTCCTGTCCCTCGGCGACCCGATCTACTCCCTGCACATGAAAGAGGCCGTCGAGTACGCCGAGAAGCGCGGCGTGGTCGTGGTGGCGGCCACCGGCAACCGCGGCGCGCGCGTGGAATACCCGGCGGCGTTTCCGACGGTCCTGGCCGTGGGGGCCGTAGACGGGGCCGACCGCTGGCTCTACTATTCCAACCACGGGCAGGAAGTGGACGTGGTGGCGCCGGGCACGCGCGTGTACACGACGGCGCTGGGCGGCGGGTACGGCTTTGCCCGCGACGGCACGTCGCTGGCCGCACCGCAGGTGGCCGCGGTGGCGGCCATGCTCAAGGCGCTGCACCCGCAGTGGACGCCGCGGCAGATTCGCAACCAGATTCGCCTGACGGCCGACGACGTGGGCCCGCCGGGGTGGGACGAGAAAACCGGCTTCGGCCGCCTCAACGCCTACCGCGCCGTGACCACCGTGCTGCCGGACGATCCCTTTGAGCCGAACGACCGGATGGCCCAGGCGCACCCGCTGCCGGTGGTGGGGGAGCGGTACGGGACGCTCAAGCGCGGCGATGTGGACTGGTGGAAGGTGGACATGCGGTATGCCGGCGAGCTGCTGCTCAGCGTGGAGGGGCCCCAGGCCGGCGCGCCGGTGCGCGTGGAGGCCTACCCGAACGGGAAGGCGGCCGCGCGCGCGGTGCATACCCTGCGCATGACGCAGACGGTGGTGTTCAGCCTGCCGCGGGGCACCAGCTGGATCAGGCTGTCGGCGGTGGTGGCGCCGGATGGGCCGGTCCGGTATGTGATGACCACGCAGTTTCGCATCTACCGCGATCCGTACGAGCCGAACGATACGCTCCGGCAGGCCAAGCCGCTGCCGTGGTCGGGCCGGACGGCCACGCTCACGGGCACCATCCACCATGACGGCGACGAGGACTGGTTTCAAACCGAGGTCAGTCGCCCGGGGCGTCTGGATGTGCGCGTGACGGTCGACACGCTGCGCTTCGACCCGGTGGTGCGGGTGGAGAACCCCGCCCTGGGCGTTCGCCGCGAGATCGATGACGGCAACGTGCAAAACGGCCAGGCCGAGGTATTTTCGCTGGAGGTCGAGCCCGGCGTCTACTACCTGCGCATCACCAATTACTACGGCGTCTCCGTCGACGGCGAATACACCCTGCACGTCCGCTACACGCCGGAGCAGCCGGACCCGGCCGAACCCAACGAGGTGTCGTGGGAGGCGCACCCCGTCCTCTTTGGCGTCCCGGTAGCGGGGACGATCGACAGCGTGGTCGATTTTGACTGGTACGCCTTTACCGTACCGGAACCCAGCGTGGTGACGGTCCTGTTCGAGGAGGTGCCGCCGCTCGCGGGCCTGCGCCTCACCTGGTATGACGGCGCCCTGCGCCCGCTGCACGACGGGCCGGTCACGGACGCGGCCGTCGCCGTGCACCGCACGGTGGATCCCGGCCGCTACCTGCTGCGCTTGCAGGCCGATGAAGGGTCGAAGTACGAGGCGTACCGCTTTGTGGTGACGCGCCGGGCGATCGACCCCACCACGCCCTGATCCGGCCGAATCAACCGTGAAGCGATGGGAAAAACCATGTTCGGGAGGGGAGACGATGAACAAGCGAGAGTGGGCGCGTTTCGCAGGCGTTGGGGTGCTGACGGCACTGGCGCTCGCGGCCCAGGGCGCGTGGGCCAACGGGGTGTCGGCGCCGGGCTCGGTGGACGACCCGCTCGTGACGAAGAGCTACGTGGACGCGCGCATCAATGAGCTGCGCTTGTCGGCGCCGGGAGGTGGGGCGTCGCTGGCCTACACGGTGGTCACGCTGCAACCCGGGGACGCCTTGATCGCCAAGTCGTCGCTGGAACTGATCATCCGCTCGCCGGGAACGGTGCTGCCGATTCTGAATGCGTACGGAGAAGGCCTTTCCGACTTGACCGGCGGAAGGGACTGGCGCACGACGGCGGCGCTTCCTCGCGACCACCTGTTTGTCGTGCCGCGCCCCGATGGGCGGGGGATCGTGGCGTCGCCCGCCAACAAGAGCGCCGTGTACGTGATGGTCCGCGGGGCGTACGAAATTCGACAAGGGTAGAGCCTTTTTCGTTGTCCGAATCCCTTGTATTCGGTGCACTTTCACCTTCACAAAACTGT
>NZ_BMOF01000073.1 GCF_014646935.1 Calditerricola satsumensis
GGCTGCGCACCACCAACGCCGCCCGGCGGCTCAATGAGGAGATTCGGCGCCGCGAACGAGTAATTCGGATTTTCCCAAACCGTGATTCCGCCTTACGGCTTTTGGGTGCTTTGCTGATGGAAATTGACGAGAAGTGGGCGAGCGGCAAAAAGTATTTGGACATGACCGAGTACTTGGAGTGGCGTGCTGCTCAGGAGGCCGAATCGTCTGCGAAGGTGGTGCGGGTTAGCTAGGGTCCATTCCCTTACTACCGTATGGAATTTTTGGGATAAGCCCGTTCGAGCCGAGGGGCAATTTTACACAGAGATTTGGACTTGATCGTTTCGCGAATCAATTTCATGAGACCTCACCGCCTCCTCGACTTCGTGTCGGGGCAAGTTGCCTGGCCAAACAACTTGCGGTGAGGTCTCTTTTCGTTTTTTCCTCACCGTGTTCCTACTGAAACTTTACACGCTCTTTTAAACAAACCATCCCTTTAGCAAGACCAACGCGACAAGACCCGGGACCCCGCCAAACCCCACGACCAGTGCGGTCAGCGGATTGATCGGCAGGCGAAAATCGGCCATCTCGGCAAACAGGTTAAAGAAATAAATCACCAACGCACCGACAACAACGTGAACAACGGCATACCCGATCCAACGCAGCGGCGTGAAAAACGATCGGGCTTGAACCAAGAGCACGGCCACCAATCCGGCCAACAACGCCCATCCCCATTCCTTCATGGGCAACGCCTCTCTTCCTCGCATCCGCTTTCCTCTTCCAGGGTATGTCCCGATTGTCCCGCTTAGAACCGAGTGGAACGCAAAGAAAAAAGCGGGGAACAATCGCGCCCCGCTACAATTCCCGTCGTCCTTCGAGCGCCTTGGTCAGCGTCACCTCGTCGGCGTACTCCAGGTCACCGCCGACCGGCAGGCCGTGAGCGATCCGCGTCACGCGGATTCCTGCCGGCTTGATGAGCCGTGCAAGGTACATCGCCGTCGCCTCGCCTTCGATGGTGGGATTGGTGGCCAAGATGACTTCCTGCACCGGTTCCGTCTTCAGCCGCTCCAAGAGCTCGGCAATGCGAAGATCATCCGGGCCCACGCCGTCCATCGGCGAAAGCGCCCCATGCAACACGTGGTACAGCCCATGAAACTCATGGGTTTTCTCCATCGCCACCACGTCTTTCGGATCCTGCACAACGCAGATGACCGACCGATCCCGTTTAGGGTCCCGGCAGATGCGACACGGGTCGACATCCGTGATGTTCTGGCAGACGGAACAGTGGCGCAACTGGCGCTTCGCGTTGACCAGCGCCTTGGCCAGGTCCAGCACATCTTCTTCATCCATGCTCAGCACATAAAACGCCAACCGCCCGGCGGTTTTTGGACCGATGCCGGGCAGCTTCATCAATCCCTCGATCAGCTTGGCGATGGGTTCCGGGTAAACCATGCCATCCCCTCAGAACAGTCCAGGAAGGTTGATCCCGCCCGCCAGCTTGCCCATGTCGCGCTCGATCAGCTCGTCAACCGCCTTCAACGCGTTGTTCACCGCTGCGCGCACCAAGTCTTCGAGCATTTCCACGTCATCCGGATCCACCGCCTCCGGCCGAATGCGCACCGCGAGCACCTCTTTATGTCCGTTCATCGTGACGGTCACCATGCCCCCTCCGGCCGTTCCTTCCACCGTCTTGTTTTTGAGCTCGGCCTGCATCTGCTGCATCTGTTCCTGCAGTTTCTTTACCTGCTTCATCATTTGGTTCATGTTGCCGCCAAACCGCATGCCGGTTCCCTCCTAGTCGCGAATCTCCACAAGGGCATCGCCCACCAGCCGCCGCGCTTCCTCGACGATCGGGTCCCGTTCCGGCTCGCGTTCCGCCGTCACCGCCTGCTGCCGCTCGCCGCTTGCAGCCTCGCGCATCGCCCACTGCTCCTCAAGCAGTGTGACGACCCGGCACGCGCGCCCCAGCACGTCACGCAACACCTCTTCGATCAACTGCTTGCGCGGCGGTTTCTCCGTCGCTTCCCGGTGAAACTGGTTTTTGAAGGCCAACACCACACCGTCGGCCGACGCAGCCACCGGACGGCCATCGACCAACAGGGCGTGCACCTGCAGGCTGCGCGCCTTGACCGCCGCCAACACCTTCGGCCACAGCTTGACCACCTCGGCCAACTGATCCGGCGTTCCTGCGCGCGCCACCGCCTCCACCTGCGCCCACGGCACCCGCGGTTCGTCCCCCGAGCGACGGGAAGTGGAAGCCGCCGGCAGCTCCGTCGTCGTTGGCGCCGCAACAGCCGCGCCGCTCGCCTGGCTCCCATTTGCACCGCTTCGGCCGCTGCGCACGCGCTTGAGCTCCTCTTCCACCTGCCGCAACCGGGCCTCCAGGGCCGCGATCCGCTGCATCAGCGCCGGTTCCACGCTGCCGGCAGGCGATGCCGCCGGCGAGGGCTTGCCGGAGGAGAGGGCCAACTTCACCAGCACCGTCTCCAACAGAATCCGCCCGTACGGCGTCCAGCGCATCTCCGCCTGGGTGCGCGTCAACTCTTCGATGACGGCAAACAGCCGATCCACGGCAACCCCTTCGGCCAGGGCAGCGAGGGCCTCGTCACCCTGCACCCGCTCGCGCGCTTCCGGCATGTCAGGCGCGATACGGATGAGAAGGAGCTCGCGACACAATTCGAGCAGCTCCTTCGTGACGCGTTCGGGATCTTTCCCCTGGGCAATGAGGTCGTTCAGCCCTTCCACCACGCCGGCGGCATCCCCGTGGATGAGGCGCGAGAGCAGCCGAATGGCGGCCTCTTCCTCAACGCCCCCTGTCACCGCCATGACGTCCTCAACGGTGATGCGCGACGGGCAAAAAGAAAAAACCTGGTCCAACAGGCTGAGGGCGTCCCGCATGCCGCCGTCTGCCGCGCGTGCCAGACGCACGAGGGCACGTTCCTCGGCCTCCACGCCGCTTTCGGCGCAGATCGCCCGCAGCTGCTTCACCAAGTCGGCCAGACCAATGCGCCGAAACGCAAAGCGTTGGCAACGGGACACCACGGTGGCCGGCAATTTGTGCGGCTCGGTGGTGGCCAGGATGAACAGCACGTGAGCGGGAGGCTCCTCCAACGTCTTCAGCAGGGCGTTGAAGGCCTCCGTGGTCAACATGTGCACCTCGTCGATGATGTACACCTTGTAGCGGACCTGCGTGGGGGCAAACTTAACGTGTTCGCGGATGTCGCGAATCTCGTCCACGCCGCGGTTGGACGCCGCGTCAATTTCCACGACATCCACCACCGCCCCGGCGGTGATGCCTTCACATGCCGCACAGCGGTTGCACGGCTCCGGCGCCGGCCCCTGTTCGCAATTGACCGCTTTGGCCAAAATTTTGGCCGTGCTGGTTTTGCCCGTTCCCCGCGGGCCCGCGAAAAGATACGCATGCGCAATGCGGCCTTCGCGCAATGCATTCTGGAGGGTTCGCGTCACGTGCTCCTGCCCCACGACATCGGCAAAGCGCTGAGGACGCCACACCCGATACAACGCGCGGTAGGTCATGGCCGACCACTCCGGTTCGTTCCGACATCGTTCACTTTATTATACCGCGGGGCCGCGGTGGACGCCAAATGGCGGGACGGTCACCTCCCGGCTGTACGCGCCTTACGATGAGGATATCGAGATGATGATATGGAACGTCGTGCCATACCCCTTTGTCGACACGCGAATGGCCCCGCCGATATCGTGGATGATGCGCTGGCAGACGGGCAACCCTAAGCCGGTCCCGTTCTCTTTCGTCGTGAAGAACGGATCAAAAATTTTGTCCAAAACGTAAGGCGGAATGCCCGGGCCGGTGTCGTGGATGTCGATGCTGACCGTCTTTTCCTTTTCGTCAATGCGGTAGGAAATGGTCAAGGTGCCCTCGTTGCCCATCGCTTCAATCCCATTTTTGCAAATGTTGAGAAACACTTGTTTTAAGAGCTCGCTGTCCCCGATCACCATGGGCAAGTTGCCGTCCAGGTGTTCCACCACCTCGATGCCGTGCAACAGCGCCTCGCTGCGCACGATGGGCATAATCTCGGCCAACACGTGGTTCAAGTCGACCAACTGGTATTGCACGTCACGGGGTTTGCTGAGCAGGAGCAGCTCGCTCACCAAGGCGTTGATCCGGTTCAATTCGTTCAGCATGATCTCGGTGAACTGCTTTTCCTTCTGCAACCCCTTTTCCTCGAGCGAATGGCGCAGCATCTGCACAAACCCTTTTATGGACGTGAGGGGGTTGCGAATCTCGTGGGCCGTACCCGCGGCAATCTGGCCGATCATCGCCAAACGGTCGTGGCGCTGAATCTGCTCTTCCAACGAACGAAGATTCGTCACGTCTTTGAACACGAGATACGCCCCAATCGCGTTTCCTTGCTCGTCGCGAACGGTATCCGAATCGATGAGGAGCTCATAGCGTTGGATTCCGTTGTTCCAGGTGATGGCGTAATTTCTCACCTTTACCCCTTCGAGCAGCGTTCTTCGCAAAATTCGGTGTTCTTCCGGCAAATCAGCCAACACGTCGTCCACCTTGGCGTTGATCAGCTGGTGCTTCGCCAAACCGAAAATCTCACAGGCCATCTGGCTGACTTCAACGATGCGGCCGTCGCGATTGATGAGCACAATGCCGAGGTTGATGTCAAAAACCAGGCGACGAAAAAACGTCTCGGGCAAGGAAATTTGGGTGGGACTCGCATCAGGGAACGCAAAGAGATACCCGTCGGCGAACAAATCGGAAAGCACTTCCGACACGTACACGCGCGTTCGTTTGGTGGTTCCATCGGCGCAGCGAAGATCCACCACCGGAACAGGGTGAACGAAGGTAGCCGCCGCGCGCTCGGCCAACGCGCGAAACACCGGCTGCTCCACATCGCCGTGGACAAACGCGTCGAGCAGACGCCCTCGCACCTCAGGATCCTGGTAACCCGTCACGCGCAAAAAAAGTTCGCTTACCCCGCGGACCATCCCATGTCGATCGGTGAGGATCAGGGCGTTATCGGAACGATAAAGCCAATCTTGAAATGCGGATTCGGGAATCCTGGTCCGAACCTGAACGTGTCCCACCCCGTCACCCCCAGAATCAGAAACCGACCCTTCCTTGTATAAAGTTTCGCTGGATAAAGTTTCGCTCCCCCATTTTCTATTCTCTTCTTTTGATGAAGCTTTGGCAAGGTATTCTAGTAAGGAAACAAAAAACGCCACCTGGCTCCCTTGCCAAGTGGCGTGTGCCGGCAACGCTGTGCCGTGCACCTGTCTTCGATACCGCGTCACCCGAGCGTTACCCAAGCGCGAGGCTCGAACCAGGCGCCCCTGCGGCACACGGGGTGGCCCGCTTACGGCTGCTTCCTTCCGGACCTGACCGGGTTCACGGGCTCCCGTTGCGCAGGACCCGATTGTCAACGCCTCCCGACTTGGGCCAGCCTCGACAAACGGGTACCTCGGACAGGCTTCGACCCCGCTATAGCGGATTGCGGGTTACAGGGCACCGCTACCTCCCCGTCTAGCACGGCACAGTACAGTATACCATCGGTTTTGGGACGATTCAATAGCAAATCCCGTAAAGCTGTCCGCGTTGCGGGACGCCAAACAAAAATGCGTGCGCAAGCTTACCCTTTTACCGTGGGAGTGGAAGACGAATGGCGAACAAGAGCGTGGCCAAAGGACGCGAACGGGAAGTGGCGCGGCCGCGCGGTAAGGGGTATCGACGGTGGCAAGCCCCTGCCTAGCCCAAAACCTTGCGTTTCAGTATCCCGACATCTTCTTTGACTTTCATGAGCTCGATTCTCCACGTGTCCAATGCATGTTCGATGTAAGCCTTGACCTCCTTGTTTTCCAGCTTCATTTCCGCAATTTCCATCCGAAGTTCCGCCAACTCTTTCCTGATGGGTCTCAACTCGTCCTCAATCATGGCTTTGTTGAGCTTCATCATGGCATTGATGACTTCGCTGAAACGCTGATTGATTGCCTCAGTAATCTCCTGCACAATCTCGGTTTTGAGTTCCTGCTTAAACTCCCTCAAGCGCGCGTCCAAATAGTCTTTGGTCACGAGATTGTCGGCCATGTCGCTCCTCCTCTTTCCCTGTGCTCCTCCTTCCCTTGTCCCCATTTTACCCTGTGAAACCCCCATAGGCGATGAAAACCGTCGACAGAAACAACCCTCATGTGGCGTCCTGCCACAAGACAACGCCAGACATAAGAAAACAGCGACCCCCTTTTCGATGAAACACGGGTGCCGCTGCGGTTGAACAAACCGAAACGGTTTTGCGGGTCGTCCTCTATGAAAAGCGCTGGGAAACCGCGCAAATTGCCGCTATGTATGGCGGAGAGGGTGGGATTCGAACCCACGAGGCCGGATTGACCGGCCTAACGGTTTTCGAGACCGCCTCCTTCAGCCACTCGGACACCTCTCCGCGTCACAAGGACTTTCCGCAGAACGCACCAATAATAATAGCAAAGTGTCCGGTGAAAATCAAGACCCCGCAATCACGAGCTTTTTTCGCTGTGCCTGTATCTCGGCCTGATCTGCATCAGGCCATCTT
>NZ_BMOF01000074.1 GCF_014646935.1 Calditerricola satsumensis
TCGCTTTTGTTCCCTTGGCTTGGTTGACCTCGCATCCACAATTATTGACCTAGAGCCACACCTGTCTTGACATATAACAAGAACCATTTGATAATGAAACTGAAACACAGCGCATTCCGGATTCCTTGCGATGCGGCGCGGAAAGAGGGGAGACCGTGTACGAACGCATCGATGCCGACGTGCTGGTGATCGGTTCGGGCCTGGCCGGACTGGCCGCCGCGCTGCTGGCCTCCCGCTACGGGCGCGTGGTGCTGGTGACGAAGGGGGGCTTGGGGGACGGAAACAGCCGGCTCGCCCAGGGCGGCCTGGCGGCGGCGCTGGCCGCCGATGACAGCCCCGCGCTGCACGCCGCCGACACGCTGCGCGCCGGGCAGGGGCTGTGCGACCCGCAGGCGGTGCAGGACATCGTGGCGCGCGCGCCGGCGGTGGTGCGCCTGCTCGCGGAGCTGGGCGTGGCCTTTGATGTGGCCGCCGACGGCGCCCTCGCCCTCGGGCGGGAAGGCGCCCACACAAGGCGGCGCATCGTCCACGCGGGGGGCGACGCCACGGGGCGCATGATCGTCGACGCGCTGCGCGCGCGGGTGCGCGCCAGCGAACGGATTGCCGTGTTCGAACGCGCCCGGGTCGCCGAGCTCCTGGTGGCCGACGGGGAATGCGCCGGCGCCGTGGCCACGGCCGCCGACGGAGGGGCCCTGCAGGTTGTCGCCCGCGCCGTCGTCCTCGCCACGGGGGGACTGGGCCAGCTCTACCGCTACACCACCAATGCCTTCGACGCGCTGGGAGAGGGCTACGCCTTGGCCTACCGGGCCGGGGCCGTGCTGCGCGACATGGAGTTTGTCCAGTTTCACCCCACCGCGCTGCGCGCCGCCGCTTCGCCGCTGCCGCTCCTCACCGAGGCGGTGCGCGGGGAGGGCGGCGTGCTCGTCAACGACCGCGGCGAGCGGTTCATGGAGCGCATCCATCCGCTTGGCGATCTGGCCGCGCGGGACGTGGTGGCACGGGCCATCTACGGGGAGCTGCAGGCGGGTCGGGCGGTCTTCCTGGATGCGCGGGGGATTCCGCATCTCGAGCGGCGGTTTCCCACCCTCGTGGCGGCATGCCGACGCCACGAGATCGATCCCCGATCCGAACCGATCCCGGTCGTTCCGGCGGCGCACTTTTGCATGGGCGGGGTGCTCACCGACCCGTGCGGCCGGACGACGGTGCGGCGCCTGTACGCGATCGGCGAAGTGGCCTCCAGCGGCTTGCACGGGGCCAATCGCCTCGCCTCCAACGCGCTGCTCGAAGGCGTGGCCATGGCCGAGCGGCTGGCCGAAGCGCTGCCGGAGGCGCTGGATGGGCCGGTGCGGCGGGTGGCGCCGCCCCTTCCCGCCGCTGCCGTCGCCGCCCTGCCCATGCAGCCGGATCCGCGGCTTCTTTCGCAAATACAGGACCTCATGTGGGCGCACGTCGGGATCGTCCGCGACGAGGACGGGTTGGCGCGGGCCGAGCGGGCGCTCGCCACCTGCCTGGAGCGCCTGGATCCGCTCCCGACACCCGACCGCCACCTCGTGACAACGGCCCTCCTCGTCGCGCGCGCGGCCCGCTGGCGACGGGAAAGCCGTGGGGCCCACTTCCGGCGGGACGCGCCGCATCCGGATCCGGCTTTTTGCATCCACTCGCTGCAAGGAGGGGCCTATGCATCCGTTGTGGGTTCGCCCGTATATCGAACATGCCCTGCGTGAAGACATCGGGACCGGTGACGTGACGACCGAGGCGATCCTCCCGGCGGGGACACCCCTCGTTGCGCGCCTGGTGGCCAAACAGGCGGGGCGGATCGCCGGCCTGCCGGTGGCGGAAGAGGCGTTTCGCCTGCTCGATCCCGCGGTGCGCATCGAGCGGCACGTGGACGAGGGAAGCGACGTGACGGCGGGAACGGTGCTGGCCACCGTGTGTGGGGAGGGCCGGGCCATCCTGTCGGCCGAGCGCGTCGCCCTCAACCTCTTGCAGCGCCTGTCGGGCATCGCCACGGCGACGCGCGACGTCTGCCGGGCCGTATCCGGGTTTCCCGTGCGCATCGCCGACACGCGCAAGACGCTGCCCGGGCTTCGCGTCCTGGACAAGTACGCCGTGCGGGTGGGCGGGGGTGTCAACCACCGGTTCGGCCTTTACGATTGCGTCATGATCAAGGACAACCACATCGCCGCCGCCGGGTCGCTTGCCCGCGCCGTCGAGGCGGTGCGCCGGCGCGTCGGGTATTGGGTCAAGATCGAGGTGGAAGCCGACACCCTCGAGCAGGTTGACGAGGCCGTGCGGCTCGGCGTCGACATCGTTCTCCTCGACAACATGACCCCCGACGAGGTGGCGGAGGCGGTGCGCCGCGTGGGGGGCCGGGCCATCACCGAGGCATCGGGCGGCATCACGCCGGAGAACGTGCGGGCGTACGCCGCCACAGGCGTCGACGTCATCTCCCTGGGCTGGCTCACCCATTCCGTACGGGCGCTGGACATCAGCCTGGACGTGGAGCCGATCCGCTGATCGTGTGCTCCGCGCAAGGGCAAAAGGAGGGTTCTCCATGGCCGCATTCGTGAACGCGCTGCACCAGGCGCCGATCGGCGAGGCGTACACCGGGCTCTCGTCGGAAGAGCTGGACCGCCGCATCGCCGCGGCCAAAGAACGGCTGGGGCGGGATCTCGTCATTCTCGGCCATCACTACCAGCGTGACGACGTCATCGCCTTTGCCGACCACCGCGGCGACTCGCTCAAGCTGGCCCGCATCGCCGCGGAGCTGGATGCACGGTACATCGTCTTCTGCGGCGTGCACTTCATGGCCGAGACGGCGGACATCCTCACCGCCGACGAGCAGATCGTCGTGCTTCCGGACTTGAACGCCGGGTGCTCCATGGCCGACATGGCCGCCATCGAAGACGTCGAGGTGTGCTGGGACCTCTTGACCGAGCAGTTCGGCGACACGATCATCCCCGTCACGTACGTCAACTCCACGGCGGCGATCAAGGCCTTTGTGGGGCAGCGCGGCGGGCTTGTTTGCACCTCGTCCAACGCGGAGAAGGTGTTTGCCTATGCGTGGGCGCAAAAGAAACGCATCCTCTTTTTGCCCGACGAGCATCTCGGGCGAAACACGGGGGCGGCCTTTGGCCTGTCCCTGAGCGAGATGGCCGTGTACGATCCCCAGGAGATGGCCCTCGCCTATCCGCACGGCGAAGGCGATCCGCGCCTCATCCTGTGGAAGGGGCATTGCTCGGTGCACCAGCGCTTTGAGCCGCACCACGTGCATGAGGTGCGGCGGCGCTACCCGGGCATCCGCGTCCTCGTTCATCCCGAGTGCCGGTACGAGACGGTGCAGCTGGCCGATGCCTGCGGCTCGACGGAGTTCATCATCCGCACGGTGAAGCAGGCTCCGCCGGGAACGAAGTGGGCCATCGGCACGGAGCACAACCTCGTCAACCGCCTGGCCCAGGAGCATCCGGAGCAGTTCATCCTCTCGCTCAACGAGCGGATTTGCCCGTGCCTGACGATGAACCGCATCGACCGGCCGCACCTCTTGTGGGCCTTGGAGAACCTCGTCGCGGGAACGCCGCACAACGTCATCCGCGTCGAGCCGGAGGTGGCCCGGTGGGCCAGGGTGGCCATCGACCGCATGCTCGCGCTGGCGTGAAAAAGAGCGGAAAACGGCTTGTGCGCAACGGAGCGCCGCCGGGGCGAACGGCGGCGGAGCGGCCTCAACCAAAACGGCACCGTGTGGGAACCGGTGCCGTTTTTTCGTCTTCCCGTGCGGATCGGTCAGGTTGCCGTCCCCATCGGCGTCTTCGGCGCGGTGGCCAAGGTGGTCAGGCGGCTGAGGTCGACGTTGCCGCCGCTGACGACGAGCACCACCCGCTGCCCGCGCAGGTAGGCCAGCTCGCCGCCGAGCAGGGCGGCGAGGGCGGCGGCGCCCGCCCCCTCGACCAGCAGCTTGGCCCGCTCGAGGAACAGGCGGATGGCCGCCGCGATGGCCTCCTCGCTCACGAGGACCATGTCGTCGACGTACCGCTGCATGAGATGAAAGGTCAGTTCGCCGGGCCGGCGCACGGCCAGGCCGTCGGCCAGGGTGCGCGTGGCGGGCACGTCGAGGCGCAGGCCTTTCCGCCACGAGTCGTGGGCCGCCGGCGCGTTTTGGGCCTGCACGCCGATGATGCGGATGTCCGGCTTGATCGTCTTCGCCGCCACGGCGATGCCGGAAATGAGCCCGCCGCCGCCGACCGGGACGATCAGGGCGTCGGCGTAGGGCAGTTCTTCGAGGATTTCCAGCCCCACCGTGCCTTGGCCGGCGATGACGTAGGGGTCGTCAAAGGCGTGGATAAACGTAACCTTCTCTCGCTCGGCCATTTCAAGGGCCGCGGCGTAGCTTTCGTCGTAGGTTTGGCCGGTCAGCACCACCTCGGCGCCGTAGCCGCGGGTGGCCTCGATCTTGGCCTGAGGCGCCCCCTCCGGCATGACCACCGTGGCCTGCACCCCGAAGCGGAACGCGGCCATGGCCACGCCCTGGGCGTGGTTGCCGGCCGAGGCGGTGATGACGCCGCGGGCGCGCGCATCGGGGGCGAGGCTGGCCACTTTGTTGTAGGCGCCGCGGATCTTGAAGGCCCCCGTTTTCTGCAGATTTTCCAGTTTCAAGAACACCTCGCAGCCGCTCATCGCGCTGAAGGTGGAGGAATGCTGCAGCGGCGTGCGGTGAACCACCCGCCTCAGGCGCGCGTCCGCTTCGGCGATGTCGCGGTACGTAACGTCAAAATCCCCATTGCAACCACCTCCGATGGAAGGATAACGAGCGAGCAACGCGGGGCAGGGCAAACAAAAACGCCCCTCCCAGAAGGGACGGGCGCAAAACCCGCGGTACCACCCTTTTTCCGCTCGAGCCTTGCACGGCTTGAGCGGCACCTCAGGCAGGCGTCCTTGCCGCGCGGACGGCTTCGTCCGCTGAAACGCAGGTTAAGGCCAGCATGCGAACCGTGCCCCGCTTCGGCAAGGCGCCCGTTCCGATAACGGCGGAACCCACCGGGGCTCCCTACTGGGCGCGCGTAGAGCGGCGTTCGGGAGCCGCCTCCGAGGGGATTTTCCGCGACGGGGGTCGCCGGCTCGCACCGTCCGCCGGCTCTCTGAAGACGCCGCCTGCCGCGTACTCGTCCTCGTCATCGGCTGTTGACGTAACAAGATTTTTCGGCTTTCGCGATTCGTCTGGAAAAGACTGAACAACGCGGACGTGTCGAACGCTAGCTGCCCGATCCGCGCGCGCCGGGCGACGCGGCGGCCACGCGGCTGTACACCGGCGTCAGCCAGTGGGCGTAGCGCGCGTCGCGCCCGCGGACGGCGGCGAAGAACCGCTCCTGCAGCGCCCGCGTCATGGGACCCGGCCGCCCGCTCCCCACCGGCCGGTGATCCACCTTCGTCACCGGGGCGATCTGCACGCCGGTGCCGCACAGGAACATCTCCTCCGCCACGTACAGCTCGGTGCGGTCGATCGGTCGGATCTCCGTTGCAAAGCCGAGTTCGCGGGCCAGCTCCAGCACCATGCCGCGCGTGATCCCTTCGAGGATGCTGTCGGACACCGGGCTGGTGATGAGCCGACCGCCGCGCACGAGGAACAGGTTGGCGGAAGAGCCCTCGGCGACATGGCCCTCCGGCGTCAGCATGATCGCCTCGTCAAAGCCGGCGGCGCGGGCGTCGTCGGAGGCCAGCGCGGCGTTGATGTAGCTGCCGTTGATCTTGGCGCGGGCGGGGATGGCGTTGTCGTCGACCCGCCGCCACGGCGACACCCCCATGTGCAGCCCCTTTTCCGTGTCGAAGTAATCGCCGAGCGGCACGCAGAACACGCAGAAGTCGTCGCGGATGCCGGACAGCTTGACGCTGATGAGGGGATCGGCCTTGTAGAGGATCGGCCGGATGTACACGTCGGTGCGGAAGGCGTTGGCCTTGAGCAGTTCGACCGTAACGTCCACCATCTCGTCGACGGACAGCGGCGGGGACATCTTCAGAATGTGCGCCGAGCGGTGCAGGCGTTCATAATGTTCGCGCAGCTTTAAGACGAACAGCTCCTCCTGCTCCGCGTTCCAGTAGGCGCGGATGCCCTCGAAGCACGCCGTCCCGTAGTTAAAGGCGTGGGTGGCGATGCTGATTTTGGCCTCGGAAAAGGGGACAATCGCTCCCGCAAAGTACGCGTATCCGGATTGCTCGGTTGCGGTCATGCTCATCGCTCCCTTGGTTCAGATCCTGGCCATTTTGATCATTGGTTTATTCGTTATTATTCCCGCAATTCGCACGGAATGTCAACAGGGCGAGCGCGTGTCAACTCACATAAAAACCTAACCGAAGTGAAGCCGGTCACTCACGAGAAAATCT
>NZ_BMOF01000075.1 GCF_014646935.1 Calditerricola satsumensis
GGCCTGATGCAGATCAGGCCGAGATACAGGCACAGCGAAAAAAGCTCGTGATTGCGAAACGTTGACAAGCCTGTCGAAATACGATACATTAAACCTGAATGACCGCTTGACGGCGATAACCTTTTCCTCGTCGGAAAAGGTTTCTTTTTTGTGAGCAAAGGAGGTACGGCCATGGGAATGCGCAAGGGACGCCGCCTGTTCACGTCCGAGTCGGTGACCGAGGGGCACCCGGACAAGATCTGCGACCAGATTTCCGACGCCGTCCTGGATGCCATTCTGGAAAAGGACCCCAATGCCCGCGTGGCCTGCGAGACGGCGGTAACCACGGGGCTTGTGCTGGTGACCGGGGAGATCACCACCGAGTGCTACGTGGACATTCCCAAACTCGTGCGCGACGTGATCCGCGACATCGGGTACACGCGGGCCAAGTTCGGCTTTGACGCCGACACCTGCGCCGTCATCACGGCCATCGACGAGCAGTCGCCGGACATCGCCGCGGGCGTGAACCGGGCGCTGGAAGCGCGGGAGGGACAGATGTCCGACGAGGAAATCGAGGCCATCGGGGCGGGCGACCAGGGGCTGATGTTCGGGTTTGCCTGCAACGAGACGCCGGAACTGATGCCGCTGCCCATCTCCCTGGCTCATAAGCTCGCGCGCCGCCTGGCGGAGGTGCGCAAGAAGGAGATCCTGCCGTACCTGCGCCCGGACGGCAAGACGCAGGTGACGATCGAGTACGACGGAGACAAGCCGGTCCGCGTCGACACCATCGTCATCTCCACCCAGCACCATCCCGACGTGTCGCAGGAGCAGATCAGGGCCGACATGCTGGAGCATGTCGTGAATCCGGTGGTGCCGGTGCACCTCCTCGACGACGCCACCAAGTACTTCATCAACCCGTCGGGCCGTTTCGTGATCGGTGGGCCGCAGGGTGATGCCGGGCTGACCGGCCGGAAGATCATCGTCGACACCTACGGCGGATACGCCCGTCATGGCGGCGGGGCCTTCTCGGGCAAGGACCCGACGAAGGTGGACCGCTCGGGCGCGTATGCCGCGCGCTACGTGGCGAAGAACATCGTCGCCGCCGGGCTGGCCGATAAGTGCGAAGTGCAGGTGGCCTACGCCATCGGCGTGGCGCAGCCGGTGTCGATCAGCGTGGATACGTACGGCACGGGCAAGGTGAGCGAGGAGGTGCTGGTGGGCCTCATTCGCAAGCACTTTGACCTGCGGCCGGCAGGGATCATCAAGATGCTCGACCTGCGCCGCCCGATTTACCGCCAAGTGGCTGCCTACGGGCACTTTGGCCGCGACGACCTCGACCTGCCGTGGGAGCGGACGGACAAAGCGGAGATCCTGAAAGCCGAAGCCCAGGCGCACATGAAGGTGTAAGGACCCGAGACAACCCCGCTGAGCGAAGCGGGTTTTTTTTCCGCAAGGGCTGTGAGGAATCTTCTGGAAAAAACCGAGGGCGAGGGCCATGAACCCGGAGCAGCTGGATGCGCTGATGGGACAGGTCATCGCGGTGACCCAGCAGTGCCGCGAACAGGTGTTTCTTCTCCTCGAGTCGACGCGGGCGGAAGTGGAGGCCGCGCGGCGGGAGCTGGAGGACGCCAGGCGGGAGGCCCAGGCGATCATGCGCGCCTACGACGATGCGCGGCGGCAGTGGCTACAGGCGCGCCGCCACCTGGCCGACGTGAGCCGCCGCGTGCACGCGGTGTCGGAGGAGGCCATCCGCGCGGCGTACGAGGAGGCGAGCCGCCTGCAGGAGCAGCTCAGCATCTACCAAGAGCGCGAGCGCCACATGCGGCAGCGGCGCGAGGAGTTGGAGCGCCGGTTGCGCCATCTGGAAGGGATGGTGCGGCGGGCCGAGGAGCTGCTTTCGCAGATCGGTGTCGTCCTCGATTTCCTCAGCGGCAAGGTGGCGTCCGTGCTCGCCAACCTGTGCCAGCGGTCGGCGCCGGAGTGGCTCGGGCTGGCCATCCTGCAGGCCCAGGAAGAGGAGCGCAAGCGCGTGGCCCGGGAAATCCACGACGGTCCGGCCCAAACCCTGGCCAATGTCGTGCTGCGGGCCGACATGGCGGACCGGTGCATCGCGAAGCGGGAATACGAGGCGGCGCGCCGCGAATTGCAGGACGTGAAGAACCTCGTGCGGGAAAGCCTCATCGACGTGCGGCGCATCATCTTCGATCTGCGGCCGATGAGCCTGGACGACTTGGGGCTTGTCCCCACGCTGCGCAAGTACCTGTCTACGCTCGAGGAGCGGCACGGCTTGCCCGTTCGCCTGCGCGTCGAGGGCGGTGAGCGGCGCCTGGACCCGGCCGTCGAGGTGGCCCTCTTTCGCCTCATCCAGGAAAGCCTGAACAACGTCGTGAAGCATGCCGCGGCGACCCGCGCCGAGGTGGCGGTGCATTTCCTGCCCGGGGCGGTGTCGGTCGAAGTGGCCGACAACGGGCGCGGGTTTGATCCGGCGTCCATCGGGGAAGGCCATTTTGGCATCTTCGGCATGCGCGAGCGTGTGCAGCTCCTCAAGGGGCAGTTTGCCCTCGATTCGCAGCCGGGAAAGGGCACGTCGGTGCGGTTCACCGTTCCCATCCGGTCGGCCGCACAAATCCGCCCGAAGGAATCGGGGAGGGGGGAGGGGCGATGATCCGCTTGCTCATTGCCGATGACCACAAGCTGTTCCGGGACGGCCTGCGGCGCATTTTGGAGATGGAGGAAGACCTGGTCGTCGTCGGCGAGGCGAGCGACGGCGAGGAAGCCTGTCGGATGGCCGCGTCGCTGCGCCCGGACGTTGTGCTGATGGACATCAACATGCCGACGGTGAACGGCGTCGAGGCGACGGAATGCATTGTGCGCACGGTTCCGGACTGCCGCGTGATCATCCTGTCCATCCACGACGACGAAGCCTACGTCTACCGGGCCCTCTCCGGGGGCGCCAAGGGGTATTTGCTCAAGGAGATGGACAGCGACGAGCTGATCGAGGCCGTCCGCACGGTGGCGCGGGGCGAGGCGTACATCCATCCGCGGGTGACGAACAAGGTGCTGGATCAGCTGCGGCGCCTGCGCGAAGGGCGCACGCCGCTCGCCGATGACGGCGCAATGGCCCCACTGAACGAGGAAATGGTCGCGCGCTTTCGCCAGCTGACCAGCCGCGAGCGGGAAGTGCTGCAGCTCTTGGCCGAGGGCAAGAGCAACCGTCAGATCGGCGAGGCGCTGTTCATCAGCGAGAAAACGGTGAAAAACCACGTCAGCAACATTTTCCAGAAGCTCGGCGTGGACGATCGCACCCAGGCGGTGGTGCTGGCCATCAAGCACGGTTGGGTGCGCATCTGAGAGGCCGTCACCCCTCCTCGCGCGACGGCATAGCCTACTGCAGAGGAGGGATCCGCGTGCCCAACTGGATCGTATGGGGACTGACACTGTACGGTCTTGCGGCCCTGTGGGTGTCGGTTGCGGCGCCGCTGGGTTCTCCCGTTTCCCGGCGGGAACCGGTTTGCGTTATCCTCCTCGTGGAAAATTCAGGGCAGATCGTCGAGGGGCTCCTCCGATTCCTCTTTTGGTGGGGATACTGCCATGGCCGGGACCTGTGGGTGACGGTGGTGGATTTCGGATCCAGCGACGACACGCTCAGCATCGTGCGCGGCTATGCGCGGTACGTGCCGCACGGGATTGACGTGCGCGTAGGCGGGGCCGCGGGCTTCAGCGCAGAAGACATCCGACGGCAATTCCGGCAGCCCGATCGCGTACCGGTGGTCGTCATCGACGCGCGTATCCTCTCCCCCTCCCGCAGCGGGTAGGGGGCGTTTTGTTGGCGACGACGGCCGGATGGCGCGGCGCTATGCTATAATGATACTGATTGTCGGAAGGATGGGACGAAAGCAGCGATGCACGCGCGGGTCTGGTGGATCAAGGGTTTGGGCATGGCCATCGTCGTTGTGGCGGGATGGCTCCTGCTCGCGACGCGGTATCCCTCTTCCGAATGGGCCTCTTGGGGATTTTTTCTCTTGCTGGCCGCGGGCTTTTCGCTGTTTCCCATCACCTTCGGCTTGTCGGTCCTTTCGTTTAACCTGAGCGTTTTTGTCGCGCTGTTCGCGCAATACGGATGGCCCGTGACGGTGTGGGCGGGGATCACGGCCAGCCTGCTGGACCAGCTGAAGCGGTGCCACACGTGGCGACATTGGCTCGTGCGCCAGAGCCTCACGGCGACGAGCCTGCTTGCCGGCGCGGGGGCGTACCACGCGTGTCGGATCGTGGCGGAGCCCGTGCTGCCGCATCCCCGCTGGCTTGCGTTGGTGGCGTTTGGCCTGACGGTGGCGGGGATGCAAGCGGGCGTCCGACGCGCGCTTTCCCGCTCGCGCCGCCCTCAGGGAGCGCTCGTCTCCCGGGTGCAGCTTTGGGCGGCGGTGGTCACCCTGTTTTCCGTTCTCGTGGGCCTGCTCTTTGCGATGGTGCGCCCCCATCTCGGCCTTTTGGGGCTCGTCCTGATTGCGGTTCCCGCGGGTTCCGCCTGGCATGCGTTTCGTCTGTACGCGCAGCTGTGGTACCTGCATCATCAGCTCCAGCGTTTGGGCACGGTGACCGGACAGATTGCCGCCGAGCTGAATTACGACCGAACGGTGCGCGCCATCGGCGACGCGGTGCGGCAACTGGTGGAACATGACGTGTGGGGGCTGTACGTGGTGGACAAGCTGAGCGGCTGGCTGGAGCCGGTGATCGTGGAGAAGGCGAACGGCCAGCCCTTGTCCCTTCAGGAGCTGGCCGTGTGGCAAAGCGCGTCGCAGCTCTTTCAGCAGCATCTTCACCGGCGCGACCCGGTCGTTCTTGTTCGGGACGACATCGGATCGGCGATGCCGGATGGAACCCTGGCCGCCCTGTGTCTGGTGCCCCTGGTTCACGAGGAGGAGACGACGGGGATGCTGGTCGTGGGCCGTGCGCACACCACCGCCTTTTCCCGCGTTGAAGAGGTGTTTTTGGGGATCATCGCGAGCGAGGCCGTCGTGGCGATCGAAAACGCGCTGCAATTCCGCCACACCGAGCGCCGCAGCCGGGTGGACGAGCTGACCGGTCTCCTCAATTTCCGAACCTTCGAGGCCCTGTTGGAGAAAGCGGTGGAGCGGGCGGCGGAGCGTGGCGAGCGCCTCAGTGTGGTGCTGCTCGATTTGGACGGCTTCAAGTGGTTGAACGACACCTTTGGCCATCTTGCCGGCAATGAAATGTTAAAAAAAGTGGCGCAACTTTTGCGGGAAAACGTCCGCCGGGAAGACGTGGTCGCCCGGCTGGGCGGCGAGGAGATGGCCGTGATGCTGCCGGGGGTGGGCCTGGACGAAGCCGCCGAGGTGGCGGAGCGCCTGCGGCGGGCCATTGAGCAACGGGCCGTCATCACGGTGCACGCGATGGACAGGGGGCAGCCCGTTTCCGTCCGCATCACCGCCAGCTTTGGCGTGGCCACGTACCCCGATGTGGCGACGTCGGCGCGGGAACTCCTGCGCTACGCGGACCGGGCGATGTACCTCGGCGCCAAGCACCGCGGGCGCAACCGCGTCGCGGTGTACGGGCGGGTGTGAGCGATGGCCCATCCGTGCTGGCTCTATGCCGTCGATTTGGGGGATGGACGGCTAACGCTCCGGTGGACGCCGGTGCCGGAGGCGGATCTCGCCTACTGGGCGCAGCGGGGCGCGGTGCGGCTGGTTTGGGCGCGCCGCCCGGTGACGGCGCGGGAGGCGTGGGAGGCGGTGCAAGGCGGGGCGGACCCCCGTGTCGCGGCGGATGGGGTGAGCGTGTCCGGCCTGCGTCCGGAAGCGGGCCGGGGGGAAGCCACCGGGCTCGCCTTCTTGCGCCGCGCTGCGCGTGCCGCTCGGCTGGCGCGTCTGGCGGAGCGCGTGG
>NZ_BMOF01000076.1 GCF_014646935.1 Calditerricola satsumensis
CCTTGGCTCGCTGACCGCCTTTTTCCTTCTTGGCATCCACACTTTTTAGCGTAGAGCCGAGAAACGGCAATCCATTGTCGTTTTCTTCTCCTGCCAAGCAGGGTATAATGGACTCGAATGGGGCATCCTTGTGGAGGTGGAAAACCCGATGAGCCAAGCGCTGCGGCAAGACGACCGGCTGTACGACATCACGATCATCGGCGGTGGGCCGACGGGGCTCTTTGCGGCGTTCTATGCCGGCATGCGGCAGTGCTCCGTCAAAATTCTCGAAAGCATGCCGCAACTCGGCGGGCAGCTGTCGGCGCTGTATCCCGAGAAGTACATCTACGATGTGGCCGGCTTTCCGAAAATCAAGGCCCAAGACCTCGTCAACAACCTGATCGAGCAGGCGATGAAGTTTCAACCGACGGTCTGCCTGGAAGAAAAGGTTCTGGACGTCCGAAAGCAGGACGACGGGACCTTCGTGCTGACCACCGAAAAGGGCGTGCACCGGTCCAAGGCCGTCATCATCACCGCCGGCGCCGGTGCCTTCGAGCCGCGCCGCCTCGAGCTTCCGGAGGCCGAGAAATACGAGAAGACCAATCTGCATTACTTTGTCACCGACCTCAAGGCCTTTGCCGGCAAGCGCGTGCTCGTCTGCGGCGGCGGGGACTCGGCCGTCGATTGGGCGCTGATGCTCGAGCCGATCGCCGAACAGGTCACCCTCATCCACCGCCGCGACAAGTTCCGCGCCCACGAACACAGCGTGGAACAGCTCTTCGCCTCGCGCGTGACGGTCAAAACGCCCTACGAAATCCGCGCCCTCCACGGCGATGGGCGCATCGAGCAGGTGGTCATCTACCACAACAAGACCCAAGCCGAAGAGGTTCTCGACGTCGACGCCGTCATCGTCAGCTTCGGCTTTGTCTCCTCCCTCGGGCCGATTCAAAATTGGGGCCTCCAGCTTGAAAAAGGCGGCATCGTTGTCAATTCGCGCATGGAAACGAACATACCGGGCATCTATGCCGCCGGCGACATCGCCACCTATCCCGGGAAGGTAAAGCTGATCGCCGTGGGTTTTGGAGAAGCGCCAACAGCGGTCAACAACGCCAAGGCGTACATCGATCCCGACGCGCGCCTGCAGCCGGTCCACAGCACGAGCATGAAGTTCTGAGGTTTCACCGCACGCGCCTCACCCTCGTTCACCCTCGAACGGGGGCTTTTTTCTTGGCACAGGATGCGCCTCCTGCGGGCACACTACCCGTAGCGGAGGTGATCGTGGTGTTCAATAACCGCACCCGGACGGCCAACCTGCTGTATTTGCTCGCGCTCTTCGCGCTGGCGGGGTTTCTGTCAGCCGCCATCTGGCTGGGGACTCGCGGGCGCGCCGAAGACCCCGCTGCCCTGCTCATGGCCCTCGCCGCGTTCTTTCTCATCGGCAGCTACGCGCTGTACACCGCTTACCTCAGCAACCGCAACAGCGGCTAAGACGTCGCAGCCAAGGACGGAATGCCCGATGCGTTCACACCTGGATCGCTTTTGTCCCGTGTGCAACGGTCTGGAGCCCTTCGTCTGCCCCTGTCCCTGCTGCGGCCATGCCCTGGACGACCAAGGGCGGCTCTGGGATTGGGTTGGTCCCTACAGTCCGTATATGCCGATCGCCGAGCTGGCGGAACTGTACGCCGACAGGGACGGGTTTGGCGCCGGAGCCTGCCTTCACGTCGCCACGTGTCCGGCATGCGGAACGGTTCAGCGCGTGGCCATTGCCGAACTGCCCATGCCCGCACTGTCGGGGAAAGCCCCTGCGCCCCCCGCCCACGCGCGCGCTTTCCCTTCACGCGCCCGCGAGGAAGATCCCTTGCCCTTGTCCCCCTTCTCCCCTTCCGACGCCTTCACGCCGCCGAAGACGGAAAACCGGCCGGCGGCACAAAAAGAACTCCCGTTGTCCTGACCCAACGGGAGTTTTGCCCACGTTTAGCATTCGCTTGGCTGGCCGGCGTCATCCGCGGTGCGGAACGACGACCCGCACCCGCAGGTCCTCACCGCGTTCGGATTGTCAATGGTGAAGCCGCCGCCCATGAGCGTCTCTTTGTAATCGATCGTCACGCCGCGCAGATAGGGCTCGCTGAAGCGGTCGACAAGAATCTTGATCCCGTGCTGCTCGATCATCGTGTCGTCGTCCCGCTTTTCGTCGTCAAAACCCATGCCGTACGTAAATCCGCTGCAGCCCCCCGGTTTCACGCCGATGCGCAGATACAGGTTCGGATTCTCCTCTTGCGCCATCAGTTCCTTGATTTTGTGGCTGGCTTGCTCCGTGAGGGTGATCACGGCCGCTCCCTCCTTTCGCCGTCAGGCGCCTTTGTTTTCTTTGTTTTATAGTATAAGTATACCGCATTCCACGCTGCCGCAACGCCCGCGCATGCAAGGGAACGCCGCCTTTCCCCTTACGCGTAACACGCCACCGCTTCGCGAATCCGGAACCGATGCGCCTGCCACGCGCGCCGCGATTCCTCCGCTTGACACAGGCGCGTCCATTGGTTCAACAGCTGGTCAATCCGTTGACTCAGCGCCAACACACCGGGGTGGTCGAACCCGTGGCGCATGGCCAGGGCCACCATTTCGGAACGCAACGCCTCGATCTGAGCCAGAAGTTCCTGGTGAATCGCCCTCACCCCTATGCTGAGTTTTTTCTTTCACATTACGCCCGAGCCAAACCTTCCATGCCGTGACGGTTTCGACAGCGGTGCAAACCGGGACCCCAAGCGCCTTTCCGGCTCCTTCGCAAAGGCCGCCACCGTTCATTGTCAAACCACAAAGAATTTTGTAACACATTGTTTATCCGCTTGTCAATGGGGTACGACCCCTTCCCCTCTGTGTCCGGCAAAGATGGTATAATGGGAACGAATGGGGCAAAAACCGAACACCCCAGCGGCCGTTCACCATACCCGAGAAGGGGGAGCGCCATGCACGCGGCGGGAACCACCGATTCGCTTGCCGACATTCGCGCCAAAGTGGAACGCGGCGAGCGCCTGACCTTCGACGACGGCGTACGCCTGCTGAAGTCGCCCGACCTGCTGACCATCGGGCAGATGGCCGACCAGGTGCGCAGACGCCTTCACGGCGACAAAGTCTACTTTATCGTCAACGCCCACCTCAACTACACCAACGTCTGCTACCTCGACTGCAAGCTGTGCGCCTTCGGCGTCAAGCCCGGCCATCCGCGGGCGTACACGCTCTCGCTTGAAGAGATCGAGGAAAAGCTTAAACGCCTGGCCGGAAAAGGGTTTACGGAACTGCACATCGTCGGCGGCGTCAACCCCAAGTTGCCCTTTTCCTATTATGAAGAGATGATCCGCCTGGCCAAGCGATACCTCCCCGAGGCGCACGTGCAGGCCTTCACCGCCGTTGAGCTCGATTATCTGGCCCGCGTGTCGAAGATGCCCGTCGAAACGGTCATCCGGCGCCTGCGCGAGGCGGGCCTCGGCTCCATCCTCGGCGGCGGGGCGGAAATCTTTCACCCGGAAATCCGCGACATCATCGCCGGGCACAAAACCGACGCCGCGCGGTGGTTTGAAATCCACGAAATTTGCCACCGCTTGGGAATGAAATCGAACGCGTCCATCCTTTATGGCCATATCGAAAAGCCCGAACACGTGATCGACCACCTGATCCGCCTGCGGGAGCTGCAGGACAAGACGGGCGGTTTCCAGGCCTTCTTCCCCTTCGCCTTCCATCCCCAAAACACCAAGCTGGGCCAAGAGTTCGGCATCACCGGTGAGACGACCGGGTACTACGATTTGAAAATCCTCGCCGTGGCGCGGCTGATGCTCGACAACATCCCGCACATCCGCGCCTTCTGGATGATGATCGGCCTCAAGATGGCCCAGGTCTCCCTGAGCTTCGGCGTCGACGACCTCGACGGCACGGTGATGGAAGAGCAAATCGTCCATGCCGCCGGGGCCACAACGGCGCAAATGACACCGAAGGAAAGCTTTATCCGCATGATCAAGGAAGCCGGCCGCATCCCGGTGGAACGGGACACGCTGTATAACGAGCTGCGCGTGTACTGACCCCATCCTGCCCGCCATGCGCGGGCCTCTTTTGTTTTTGGGCACCCTGGGAATACGGTGAAGCAGGCCGGGCCCCCAATCTTGCACGGCAACGGAGAAAGGGGTAAGATCAATGACGCGCACGTGCCAGTCACCACGACACGGGAGGGAGCGAGAGATGGATCCGCGCATTCGCGTCGTGCCGCTCGAGGAACGCGATCCGGACGGGTACAACCTCTACCTCCACCTTACGTTGATGACCGCCCACGAGATGCAACTCCTGTTTGAGCAGGTGGAATCCCTTCCCTTGTTCGAGGGCGTGGAATGCCGCAAGGTGGCGCTCAATGAACGGCAGTTCGTGATCAAAGTGGACCTAAGCGACGAAGACCTGGAAACGGTGAAGGGGCGGCTTGCGGCAGCCGCATCCTAACCGCCGGCACGCCTCACCCCCTTTTCCCCTTCCATGTGTTATGATGGAAGCGGGAGACGGAGAGGGGGAATCGGAAGCATGGCAACCACAACAACGCCCATCGCCGATCCGCGCTTGGTCCCGATCGCGGAAAAGGTCGAACGCGGCGAGCGGCTGACCAAGGAAGACGGCCTGACCCTGTACGAATCGCCGGACCTGCTCACCATCGGGCGGCTCGCTGACATGGTGAACCGGCGCAAGAACGGCGACCGCGTCTACTTCATCGAGAACATGTACATCAACCCCACCAACGTGTGCGAGGCGCGCTGCCGGTTTTGCGGGTTCCGCCGCGATCCCGGCGCGGACGGCGCGTACACGATGTCGCCCGACGAGGTGCTGGCGTACGTCGCCCAGCGCTTCAATCCCAACATTCGCGAGTTCCACATCGTCGGCGGCCACAACCACACCGTCCCCTTTGACTACTACCTCGACGTGGTGCGCGCGCTGAAGCGCCACTACCCGCAGGTGACGATCAAGGCCTACACGGCGGCGGAAGTGGTCTTTTTCGCCAAATTGGCCGGCCTAACGGTGGAAGAGGTGCTCATCGAGCTGCGCAAGGCCGGCGTCGAGACGCTCCCCGGCGGCGGGGCCGAGATCTTGACCGAGCGCTACCGGCAAAAGATGGCTCCCGACAAGGCCAGCGTGGAAGAATGGCTGAACGTCCATCGCATTGCCCACCAGATGGGCATGAAGACCCACGCCACGATGCTATACGGCTCGATCGAAACGCTGGAAGAGCGGATCGAGCACATGCTGCGCATCCGCGAGCTGCAGGACGAAACGGGCGGCTTCCTCGTCTTTATTCCGCTCGCCTGCCAGCCGATGAAGCCCACCGCCTCAATCATGCGGCGCACATCGGCCTTCGACGACATCAAGACGATCGCCATCAGCCGCCTGATGCTGGACAACGTCGACCACATCAAGGCCTATTTCATCAACATCGGCACGCAGCTGACCCAGCTGGCCCTCACCTTCGGCGCCGACGACGTCCACGGCACCCTCGTCGAGGAGCGGATCAGCCATGCCGCCGGCGCGCTCACACAGACGGCGCTGACGCGCGAGGAGCTGATCTGGCTGATCAAGGGGGCCCACAAGACCCCGGTGGAGCGCGACACGTTCTACAACGTCGTGCGCGTGTACGCGTAAGCGACACGCATGCCGTGCGAAAAGGCGTGCGGGTAAAGTGGAAAAGGCCCTGTTCTCGCAAGAGGCGAGGACATGGGCCTTTTTTGGGATTTATCACATTCTAACTATTTTAGTGCTTGTTTATCGTTATTTCAATATATTTTAGGAACGAGCTTTTTTCGCTGTGCCTGTATCTCGGCCTGATCTGCATCAGGCCATCTTCAGTTT
>NZ_BMOF01000077.1 GCF_014646935.1 Calditerricola satsumensis
CGCCCAGTCGCGCCAGGGCCGCGCGCAGGTTGAGGGCGCCCGTGTAGAGGGCCTTGCCGACGATCGCCCCGCACACGCCGTCCTCCGCCCGCGCGGCCAGGGCCTCGAGGTCGGCGATGTCGCGCACGCCGCCCGAGGCGATCACCGCGCAGCCGGTGGCCCGGGCCAGCTCGGCGCAGGCCGCCACGTTGGGACCGGAAAGCGTGCCGTCGCGGGCGATGTCGGTGAAGATGAGCGTCTGCGCGCCGAGGGCGGCCAGCTGGCGCCCCAGGTCGAGGGCGCGCACGCCGGACGCCTCCTGCCACCCGCGCACGGCGACGATGCCGTCCCGCGCGTCGAGGCCGATGGCCACGCCGTCGGCACGCTCGGAAAGCAGCCGCGCCACCAGGTCCTTGTCCTCCAGGGCCGCCGTGCCGAGGATGACGCGGCGCACGCCCCGGTTCCAGTAGGCCCGGGCCGCCTCAGCGGTGCGGATTCCGCCGCCCACCTGCACCGGCACGTCGACGGCGCGCACAATGGCCGCCACCACGTCGGCGTTGACGGGCCGCCCTTCCCGCGCCCCGTCGAGGTCGACGACGTGGAGCCACGTCGCCCCCTCCGCCGCCCACCGCTTGGCCATGGCCACGGGGTCGCCATAGACCGTCTCCCGTCCGTAGTCGCCCTGCACGAGGCGGACGCATTGCCCGCCGCGAATGTCGATGGCCGGGTACAGGGTAAACGTCATCGCCGCTCCCCTTCCGTCACCGGCTGGCTCCGGCCGGCCGCCGGCGCGCCGCACAGGCGGGCAAAATTGGCCAGCAGCGCCAGCCCGGTTTTCCCGCTCTTTTCCGGATGGAACTGCATCCCGAACAACCGGCCGCGTCCGACGATGGCCGGCACCTCGCCATGGTAGTCGCATACGGCGAGGAGGATGTCGCGGCCCCCCGGCTCGACATAGTAGGAATGGACAAAGTAGACGTAGCCCTCGGGCACGCCGGCCAGAAGCGGCGACGCCCGAAGGTAGCGCAGCCGGTTCCACCCCATGTGGGGGATCTTGAAGCTCCCGCGGAAGCGCACCACGCGGCTCGGCAAGAGCCCGAGCCCCGCGTGGCGGCCGTGCTCCTCGCTCTCCTCAAACAAGAGCTGCATGCCGAGGCAGATGCCGAGGAGGGGCTTTCCGGCCTGCGCCGCGTCGACGAGGACGCGGTCGAGGCCGCGCCGGCGCAGGTTGGCCATGGCGTCGCCGAAGGCGCCAACACCCGGCAGAATGATGCCGCGCGCGCGTTCCAGGTCATCCGGGTCCGCGGTGACGAAACCGGAGAAGCCCAGGCGTTCGAGGGCACAGCGAACGCTGTAGAGGTTGCCCATGCCGTAGTCGACGATGGCGATCATGCTGTCCTCTCCCTGTTGACGGTTGGCCCGCCGTGCGGCCGCCGCGCCTACAGCGTGCCCTTCGTCGACGGCACGCCCCGTACCCGCGGGTCGCGCAGCGTGGCTTCGTCAAGGGCCCGGCCAAAGGCTTTGAACGTCGCTTCAATCATGTGATGCGTGTTCCGCCCGTAGTGGACGAGCACATGCAGCGTCATCCCCGCCTCGAGGGCCACCTTCCAGAAGAACTCGTGCACCAGCTCGGTGTCGAAGGCGCCGACCCGCGCCGCCGGCCACTCGGCGCGCCACTCCAGGTGCGGGCGGCCCGACAGGTCGATGACCACCTGGGCCAACGCCTCATCCATCGGCACAAAGGCGTGGCCAAAGCGCCGGATGCCGGCCTTGTCGCCCAGCGCCTGGCGCAGGGCCCGGCCGAGGCAGATGCCGATGTCCTCCACGGTGTGGTGGTCGTCGATATGGAGGTCGCCCTTGGCCCGCACGGTGAGGTCGAAGTGGCCGTGGCGGGCAAAGAGGTCAAGCATGTGCTCGAGAAAGGGCACGCCGGTGTCGAGGTCCGCCTGCCCCGCCCCGTCGATGACCAGGGACAGGGCGATGTCCGTCTCCGTCGTCGTCCGCTTCACCGTCGCCGCGCGGACGGCGGGTTCCGGCGCGATGCGGTCGCTCATGCGTCCCGCTCCCCTTTCCGGCAGGCTTCCCGTTCGTTGGCCCCCGCAGCCGTCGCGGCTGCATCCGCGTCACGCAGCCCCTCGGTTTCCTCCAGCCGAACGAGCACCGCCCGCGCGTGGGCCTCGAGGCCCTCGGCCCGGGCCAGGGTCACCACGTGCGCGGCATGGGCCAAGAGGTCAGCCCGGCTGTAGGCGATAACGTTGGTCGTCTTGAGAAAATCGTGCACCGACAGGCCCGAGAAGAAGCGCGCCGTCCCGTTGGTCGGCAGCACGTGGTTGGGGCCAGCGAAGTAGTCGCCCACCGGCTCCGGGCTGTGCGGGCCGAGAAAGACGGCCCCGGCATGGCGGATGCGCCCGAGCAGGGCCCACGGATCGGCCACAAGGAGCTCGAGATGCTCCGGCGCCAGGCGGTTGACCGTCTCCACGGCCTCGTCCAGCGATCCGGCCAGGAGGATGGCCCCGTTTCGCGCCAGGGCCTCGCGGGCGATGGCCGCGCGCGGGAGGTCAACAAGCTGCCGCTTCACCTCGGCCTGCACGGCCTCGGCCAGGGCCCGGTCCGTCGTCACGAGCACCGCCGCGCCGAGGGGATCGTGCTCGGCCTGGGACAGGAGATCGGCCGCCACATGGCGCGGATCGGCCGAAGCGTCGGCCAGGACGACGATCTCGCTCGGCCCGGCCACGGCGTCGATGCCCACGCGGCCAAACACCTCGCGCTTGGCCAGGGCCACGTACACGTTGCCGGGGCCGACGATCTTGTCCACCGGGCGGATCGTCTCCGTTCCGTAGGCCAGGGCGGCCACCGCCTGGGCCCCGCCGACGCGGTACACCTCGGAGACGCCGAGCAGGTGGCAGGCGGCGAGGATGCCCGGATGGACGTCTCCGTCCGGGCCCGGCGGCGTGACGACGGCGATTTCCCTCACGCCGGCCACCTGGGCGGGGATGACGTTCATCAGCACCGTCGACGGGTAGGCCGCCCGTCCCCCGGGCACGTAGACGCCGACGCGGTCGAGGGGGCGGACGAGCTGGCCGAGCACGGTCCCCGTCGCCGTCGGCTCGAACCACGAGGCGCGGCGCTGCCGCTCGTGGAAGGCGCGAATGTTGGCCGCCGCCGCCTCCAGCGCCGCGCGGAAGGCGGGGTCGGCCTCGCGCCACGCCCGTTCCAGCATCTCCGGCGGCACGCGGGGATCGTCGCCATCCCAGCCGTCAAACTGCGCCGTGTACCGGCGCACGGCGGCATCTCCCTCCGCGCGCACGGCGGCGAGGATGGCGCGCACCGCCGCCCGCTCCGCTTCGTGCGCGTCCACGTCTCGCCGCAGGTCGTACGACGCGGCGGGCATGATGCGCAAATGAGACGTCTTGCGCGTCATGGGGCCACCTCCGTCCCTTGCCGTCCGATCGCCGCCTCCAGCCGCGCGCACAGGTCGTCGACGGCGCGGCCCTTCATGCGGTAGCTGACGAGGTTGGCGATGAGCCGCGTCGTCACCTCGGCGATCGTCTCCAGCTCCACCAGGCCGTTTTCGCGCAGCGTCCGCCCTGTGGAGACGATGTCGACGATGCGGTCGGCCAGGCCGATGAGCGGGGCCAGCTCCACCGACCCGTTCAGCTTGATGATCTCCACCTGCTGCCCCCGCTCGCGGAAGTAGGTCGACGCAATGCGCGGGTACTTCGTCGCCACGCGGGGGGGCAAGGTGCGGCGACCAGTCGGGCTTCGCCGCAACAGCGATGCGACAACGGCTGATGCCCAGGTCGAGCAGCTCGTAGACGTCGCGCTCCTCCTCTTCCATCAGCACGTCCTTGCCGACCAGCCCCACATCGGCCACCCCGTACTCGACGTAGGTGGGCACGTCGAAGGGCTTGGCCAGAATGAAGGTGAGGGCGGCGTCGGGAACCGTCAGGATCAGGCGGCGCGACGCCTCCAGGTCCTCCGGAAGGGGCACGCCGCTCCGGCGGAGCAGGGCCACCGCCTCGTGGAAGATGCGCCCCTTCGGCAGCGCCACGCGAAGCCCCTCGGTCATCGCCGCTCCCTCCCCGTCGCCGGCCCGCACGCCACCGGGCCCTTGTCCAGAAAGCACAGCACCGCGCCGTTCGCCTGCTCGGCCATACGGACCGCCGCGTCGGCGTCGGCCACCCAGCGCGTCACCACGACCCGCCCCTCCTCGCGCAGCCGGCGGGCCGTCTGCAGGGCCTCGGCGCGGTGCGCGTCGTCGTACACCACCGTCACCGCCGGTGGATCCGGCTCCAGCTCGAGCGTCGACACTTCCCACACCCGGTCGAGGACGAGGGCAAACCCCGTCGCCGGGGCCGGGCGGGCGAAGAGGGCCATCAGGTGATCATAGCGGCCGCCGTGGAGGATGGGAAAGCCGTGGTCGGCGGCGTAGCCTTCGAAGAGCACACCGGTGTAATACCCGAGGTGGCCGATGAGCGTCAGGTCAACCCCCACGCAATCCGTCACCTCGTAGGCCGCCAGCACGTCCCACAGCCGGTACAGCGTCTCGAGGGCCGCCCCACACGCGCCGCCCCCCACCACCCGCGCGGCGGCCTCCAGCGTCTCGGCACCGCCGCGCAGCGCAAGCAGGGCCAAAAGCCGCTTCTTCGCCGCATCCGGAAGCGTCGAGCGGCCCACGGCCTGGCGGAAGCCGACGAAGTCGCGCCGCGCCAAGAACCGCTTGAGCTCGCCGCGCAGCGCCGCGTCGGGCACGGTCGACTCGAGCAGCCCAGCCAAAAACCCCATGTGCCCGACGGCGAGGGAAAAGCGAGCCACCCCCGCCGCCCGCAGGCAATCGACGGCGAGGGCGATCACCTCCGCGTCGGCGTCGGCCGCCCCGTCACCGATCAGCTCCACGCCCAGCTGGGGAAATTCCGCGCTGTGCCCCGCGTCTTTGCGCGGCCGGCGAAAGACGCTGGCCCGGTAGCATAGCCGCAGCGGCAGGGCTTCGCCGCGCAGCAGCGAGGCGGCCACCCGGGCGATGGGCGCCGTCATGTCCGGCCGCAGCACGAGGGCCATCCCCTGGCGGTCGAGCAGCGTGAAGCGCTGGTCGTCGGCCGTGGCGCTCGCCTTCCCCACCGTGTCGTCATATTCCAGCGTCGGCGTTTCGATTTCGCGGTAGCCCCACGCCGCCATCCGCGCGAGGACCCGCGCCTCAATCCGCCGCCGCTTGGCCAGCTCGTCGGGCAGCCAGTCGCGCATGCCCAGCGGTTTCTCGAAGACGCGCGGTCGGGTCATCGCCCCTGCTCCCTTCTTGTCGTCGGCGGCTCGTCGTCCGCCGCCCTTTACTTTTATATGCTACCATGCTACTAAACTAAAGTGTCGCGGTTTGTTTTCCAGCTTACCACGCCCGACGCGCCTTCGTCAACGGCTCGTTTCTCCGAGCTTTTTTCGCTGTGCCTGTATCTCGGCCTGATCTGCATCAGGCCATCTTCAGTTTT
>NZ_BMOF01000078.1:0-2500 GCF_014646935.1 Calditerricola satsumensis
TTGCCCCCTGAAAACCGGACCGCGGATGTGGGGGGATGTGAGTGGGTTAAGCCCTCGACCGATTCGGACCCGTCGGCTGAACGCGTTGCCGCGCTTACACCTCGGGCCGATCGACCTCGTCATCTCCGAGGGGTCTTACCCGGCTTACCCGGTGGGAAATCTGATCTTGAGGGGGGCTTCGCGCTTAGATGCTTTCAGCGCTTATCCCGGCCGCACATGGCTACCCAGCGGTGCCCCTGGCGGGACAACTGGTACACCAGCGGTGCGTCCACCCCGGTCCTCTCGTACTAGGGGCAGCTCCTCTCAGATTTCCTGCGCCCGCGACAGATAGGGACCGAACTGTCTCACGACGTTCTGAACCCAGCTCACGTGCCGCTTTAATGGGCGAACAGCCCAACCCTTGGGACCGACTTCAGCCCCAGGATGCGACGAGCCGACATCGAGGTGCCAAACCTCCCCGTCGATGTGGACTCTTGGGGGAGATCAGCCTGTTATCCCCGGGGTAGCTTTTATCCGTTGAGCGATGGCCCTTCCACGCGGGACCACCGGATCACTAAGCCCGACTTTCGTCCCTGCTCGACCTGTCGGTCTTGCAGTCAGGCTCCCTTCTGCCTTTGCACTCGACGCGCGATTTCCGACCGCGCTGAGGGAACCTTTGGGCGCCTCCGTTACCGTTTAGGAGGCGACCGCCCCAGTCAAACTGCCCGCCTGACACTGTCCCCCGACCGGATGGACGGCCGCGGGTTAGAATTTCGATACGGTCAGGGTGGTATCCCACCGGCGCCTCCACCAAGCCTGGCGGCTTGGCTTCGCAGGCTCCCACCTATCCTGTACAGACCGCACCAAAATTCAATATCAGGCTGCAGTAAAGCTCCACGGGGTCTTTCCGTCTAGTCGCGGGTAACCTGCATCTTCACAGGTACTACGATTTCGCCGGATCCCTCGCCGAGACAGTGCCCAAGTCGTTACGCCTTTCGTGCGGGTCGGAACTTACCCGACAAGGAATTTCGCTACCTTAGGACCGTTATAGTTACGGCCGCCGTTTACTGGGGCTTCGGTTCAGGGCTTCGCGCCGTAAGGCGCTCACCCTTCCCCTTAACCTTCCAGCACCGGGCAGGCGTCAGCCCCTATACATCGCCTTGCGGCTTCGCAGAGACCTGTGTTTGTGATAAACAGTCGCTTGGGCCTCTTCACTGCGGCCTCCTCGGGCTCATCACCCTACCGAGGCACCCCTTCTCCCGAAGTTACGGGGCCATTTTGCCGAGTTCCTTAGCGAGGGTTCTTCCGCGCGCCTGAGGATTCTCTCCCTGCCTACCTGTGTCGGTTTGCGGTACGGGCACCTCGCTCCATCGCTAGAGGCTTTTCTCGGCAGTGTGGGATCAGGGACTTCGGGTACTGAACTTCCCCTCGCCATCACGGCTCAGCCTTTGTGGCAGACGGATTTGCCTATCTGCCGGCCTAACCGCTTGGACGCGCACTTCCAGCCGCGCGNTGTGGCAGACGGATTTGCCTATCTGCCAGCCTAACCGTTTGGACGCGCACTTCCAGCCGCGCGCTCCCCTACCCTCCTGCGTCCCCCCATCGCTCAAGCGGAGCGGAGGTGGTACGGGAATGTCAACCCGTTGCCCATCGCCTACGCCTTTCGGCCTCGGCTTAGGTCCCGACTAACCCTGAGCGGACGAGCCTTCCTCAGGAACCCTTAGGCTTCCGGCGGACGGGATTCTCACCCGTCTTATCGCTACTCACACCGGCATTCTCACTTCCGCCCGCTCCAGCCGTCCTCACGGTCGGCCTTCGACGCTGGGCGGAACGCTCCCCTACCGCGCCGCTCCGAAAGGTGCGGCACCCGCAGCTTCGGCGGCGCGCTTAGCCCCGGTACATTTTCGGCGCAGCGTCACTCGACCAGTGAGCTATTACGCACTCTTTAAATGATGGCTGCTTCTAAGCCAACATCCTGGTTGTCTTCGCAACGCCACATCCTTTCCCACTTAGCGCGCACTTGGGGGCCTTAGCTGGCGGTCTGGGCTGTTCCCCTCTCGACCACGGACCTTAGCGCTCGCGGTCTGACTCCCGGGATTCGAGTGGCCGGCATTCGGAGTTTGACTGAGTTCGGTAACCCGGTGAGGGCCCCTAGCCCAATCCGTGCTCTACCTCCGGCACTCACATCCCGAGGCTAGCCCTAAAGCTATTTCGGGGAGAACCAGCTATCTCCGGGTTCGATTGGCATTTCACCCCTACCCACACCTCATCCGATGGTTTTTCACCACCAACCGGTTCGGGCCTCCGTCGGGCATTACCCCGACTTCACCCTGGGCATGGGTAGATCACCCGGTTTCGGGTCTACGGCCGCGTACTCAAGCGCCCTGTTCGGACTCGCTTTCGCTACGGCTCCGGCTCTCCAGCCTTAACCTCGCACGCGACCGTAACTCGCCGGTTCATTCTACAAAAGGCACGCCGTCACGCTTGCCCTTGCGGGCATCGCGCTCCGACTGCTTGTAGG
>NZ_BMOF01000079.1 GCF_014646935.1 Calditerricola satsumensis
GGAGGCGTACGAGGAGAAGGCACCGAAAGCAATGGCGATCCTGGAAGCCGGTTTTGAAGACCCCACGGCGGTTCTGGCATTGCCGGAGAAGTACCGGAGGCGGCTGCGCACCACCAACGCCGCCCGGCGGCTCAATGAGGAGATTCGGCGCCGCGAACGAGTGATTCGGATCTTCCCAAACCGTAATTCCGCCTTACGGCTTTTGGGTGCTTTGCTGATGGAAATTGACGAGAAGTGGGCCAGCGGCAAAAAGTATTTGGACATGACCGAGTACCTAGAGTGGCGTTCCACTCAGGAAGCCGAAGTGTCTGCGAAAGTGCTGCGGGTCAGCTAGGGTCCATTCCCTTACCAACCGTATGTAATTTCTTGGGATACGCCCATTCGAGCCGAGGGGCAATTTTACACAGAGATTTGGACTTGATCGGAATTAATCCGGGTTATGTTGACAATAGATGCGACGGAATTTTATAATATCTGTGAAAATAAAAATCTATGGGAGGGATGAAGATGCCGGCTGCAGTTGGTGCATACAATCCTTATGGTGATGTCAGATCCTATTCAGTACATCCAAAATTTGATTCAATGAGGAAATCTGTTATTCAAGGAATGGCGGTGGGTGCAATCAGAGGTGCAGTTCAGGGGGCGCGTGTAGGTTTTGCAGGTGGTTTAGGCTCAGGAGGGGTGCCTGGTGCTATTGGTGGTGTGATTGTCGGAGGAACAGTAGGTGCTGCGGGGGGAGCTGTAATGGGTTTAGTAAGAGGTTATATATTTGGTGGTGGAAAGTAATTTAATATTTTTTATAATCGGGATCTTCAAACAGAAGAGGATCCCGTTTTTTATAAAGGTGATATAATGGGTATCTTATTAAGATCATTTCTTTTCTGTTCGTTTATATCAAGTGATTTTAAAGCAATTGGTGTCAAAGATGTTTTTTATCCTCCATACGATATATTTGTGTTTGCTTTCGCAACGTTTAAGTACAAAGGAAAATGCGACATACGAATGAATTGGTATATAGAATCTGTGCCTTTTTGTGAATATGCTATTACCCTCCCGGAGAAACATGATGATGAGCGATGTGCATTTTCTGCAATTGATTTGTTACAAGTAGAAGAAAAAGTAAAAATAAGTATATACAAGAATTGGAGAGTAGAATTATTTATTAATGATAAATTTATGAGTTTCTCCAATTTTAGAGTAAAAAGATTGTTTTATGGATTTAAATTTGAATCGTTTGGTAGTAGTAGAATAAATATAAGTGTGTGAGTGTTAGGAAAGGAGAGGGTCAATAGTGAGTTCGTTATTGATGACAATAGGAGGTTTTTTATTTATATCTGTTTTTTATCTCTTTTTTGTTGTTAGTGATTATAGGACGATGCGAAAAAAATACGGGGGTCGTATACCTAGAAAAGCAATCCTCTCATTTGTTATCACTGAGACTTTCATACTAAGTATTTGTACTCTAATAGGTATTCTAATAAGTAGAATTCTGTGATTACTATACCATAAGGAGGTATTCGGTTTGAAAAAAGATATAAAAATCGTTGTCTCGGGTATTTTAGGAATCCTCGGCCTCGTCGCATGGATCTACCCGATTATCGGAATCCTTGTTGCCCTTTTGGGAATCCTTATATCGAAAAACATATTGAAACATGAAAACAACAACATCGCGAAAATGGGCTTTTGGCTGTCCGTCGTCTGCCTCATTCTGACGCTGATCAATTCAGCCGTCGGTGCGTACATGGGGTATAAGGGAATGATCTCCTGAGCGTAGCGCAAGAAAAACACCCCCGCGGAGTATGCGGGGGTGTTGCCGTTCGGTAGAGTTGCGGCGACGGTTGCTTACGCCGTCGTGAATTGCTCTTCTTCCGTCGAGCCGGTGAGGGCGGTCGTCGAGGCGGTGCCGCCGGAGATGACCAAGGCCACCTCGTCGAAGTAGCCGGTGCCCACCTCGCGCTGGTGGCGCGTGGCCGTGTACCCGTAGGCCTCGGCGGCGAACTCGGCCTGCTGCAGCTCGGCGTAGGCAGACATGCCGCGGTCGCGGTACTGCCGCGCCAGCTCGAACATGCTGTAGTTGAGAGTGTGGAAGCCGGCCAGGGTGATGAACTGGAACTTGTAGCCCATCTCGCCCAGCTCGTGCTGGAAGCGGGCGATCGTCTCGTCGTCCAGCTTCTTCTTCCAGTTGAAGGACGGCGAGCAGTTGTAGGCGAGGAGCTTGCCGGGGAACTTCTCGTGGATGGCCTCGGCGAACCGGCGCGCCTCCTCCAGGTTCGGTTCCGACGTCTCCACCCACAGGAGGTCGGCGTACGGCGCGAAAGCGAGGCCGCGGGCGATGGCCGCGTCGAGGCCGCCGCGGAAGCGGTAGAACCCTTCCGGCGTGCGCTCACCGGGTTCGATGAATTCGCGGTCGCGCGGGTCGATGTCGCTGGTGATCAGCTTGGCGCCGTTGGCGTCGGTGCGGGCGATCAGCACCGTCGGCACACCCATCACGTCGGCGGCCAGGCGCGCGGCGATCAGGTTGCGCACCGCCCAGGAGGTGGGGATGAGCACCTTGCCCCCCATGTGGCCGCACTTCTTCTCTGAGGAGAGCTGGTCCTCGAAGTGCACCCCGGCCGCACCGGCCTCGATCATCGCCTTCATCATCTCGAAGACGTTGAGCGGACCGCCAAAGCCGGCTTCGGCGTCGGCGACGAGGGGCGCCAGCCAGTAGATGTCGTTCTTGCCCTCGGCGTGGTGGATCTGGTCGGCGCGCAGGAGGGCGTTGTTGATGCGCCGCACGAGGTTGGGCACGCTGTTGGCCGGGTACAGGCTCTGGTCGGGGTAGGTCTGCCCGGCCAGGTTGGCGTCGGCGGCCACCTGCCAGCCGCTGACGTAGATGGCCTTCAGGCCGGCCTTCACCATCTGCACGGCCTGGTTGCCCGTCACGGCGCCCAGGGCCTTGACGTGGTGCTCGGTGTTCAGGAGGTGCCACAGCCGCTCGGCTCCCAGGCGGGCCAGGGTGTACTCGATCTGGATCGAGCCGCGCAGGCGCAGCACGTCCTCCGCCGTGTAGGGACGCTCAATCCCTTTCCAGCGCGGGTCCTTTTCCCAGCTTTCCTGCAGCTTTTTGGCCTCTTCTTGACGCGTCATTGTGGCTCTCTCCTCTCCCAGGATGGAATTGTGAATTCCCTCAATCGAGCAGGTCGTAGGCGGGCAGGGTGAGAAACTCGGCGAAATCCTTGCTCGTCGCCAGGTCGGCTAGCAGCTTGGCGGCTTCCTCGAAGCGGCCTTGGGCGAAGAAAGCGTCGCCCACCCGCTCGCGGATCTTGGCCATCTCCTCGTCGAGGAGGGTTTCGAACAGCTCGACGGTCACCTTGCGCCCGTCGTCGAGCACGCCCTTGGGATGGCGGATCCACTGCCAAATCTGGGCGCGGGAGATCTCCGCCGTGGCGGCGTCCTCCATCAGGTTGTTGATCGCCGCCGCGCCGACGCCGCGCAACCATGAGGCGATGTACTGGACGCCGACGCTGATGTTTTCGCGCAGGCCGCCCTCGGTGATCGGTCCCTCGGGGATGCGCAGGAGGTCGTCGGCGGTGACGACGAGGTCCTCCCGCTTGCGGTGGATCTGGTTGGGGCCGGGCATCTCCGCGTCGAAGACCTCCATGGCCACGGGCACCAGCCCCGGATGGGCCACCCACGTGCCGTCGTGGCCGTCGCGGGCCTCGCGCAGCTTGTCTTCGCGCACCTTCTCGAAGGCGCGGGCGTTGGCCTCGGGGTCGTTCTTGACGGGGATGAAGGCGGCCATCCCGCCGATGGCGTGGGCCCCGCGCCGGTGGCAGGTTTTCACGCACAGCTGGGAGTAGGCGCGCATGAAGGGCGTGGTCATCGTCACGAGGGCGCGGTCGGGGAAGAGGACCTCCGGTTTGTTGCGGAATTTTTTGATGAAGCTGAAGATGTAGTCCCAGCGGCCGCAGTTGAGGCCGGCGGCGTGGTCGCGCAGCTCGTAGAGGATTTCGTCCATCTCGAAGGCCGCCGTCACCGTCTCGATCAGAACGGTGGCCTTGATCGTGCCGCGGGGGATGCCCAGCTCGTCTTGGGCAAAATTGAACACGTCGTTCCACAGGCGCGCCTCGAGGTGGCTCTCCAGCTTGGGCAGGTAGAAATACGGCCCGGTGCCGCGCTCGAGGAGTTCGCGCGCGTTGTGGAAGAAATAGAGGCCGAAGTCGACCAGGCTGCCCGATGCGGGCCGGCCGTCGATGCGGATGTGCTTTTCCGGCAGGTGCCAGCCGCGCGGCCGCACGATGAGGGTGGCCACCTGCTCGTTCAGCGTATACACCTTTCCTTCCGGGCTTTCGTAGCGGATCGTGCGGCGGATGGCGTCGCGCAGGTTGATCTGTCCCTGGATGATGTTCGTCCACGTGGGGGAAGTGGCGTCTTCAAAGTCGGCCATGAATACCTTGGCCCCGGAGTTGAGGGCGTTGATGATCATCTTGCGGTCGACGGGACCGGTGATCTCCACCCGGCGGTCCTGCAGGTCGTGGGGAATCGGGGCCACGGTCCACTCGCTTTCCCGAATGTGTTTTGTCTCGGGCAGGAAAGCGGGCCACGCCCCGGCATCGAAGGCCTTCTGCCGCTCGGCGCGCCGGGCGAGGAGCTCGCGGCGCCGCGCGTCGAATTCGCGGTGCAGCTTCGCCACAAAGGCGAGGGCCTCGGGCGTGAGGATTTCCGCGAATTCCGGCGGCACGGGCGCCGTGATCTCGATGCCGTCGAGCGAGGGTGCCGCTTTGGGGTTCACGGTTACGGGCCTCCTTTCGCACCTGGTATATAACAGTTTTGTGTTTACGGTTGTATTGTATGACAGAGCACGCAGCGTTGTCAACAGATCCTTCGAAACTTCATGAAAAATCGGCGCTCGACCGCCTGCTTGCGGGACACGGGCCACGAGGCGAGAGGAATGGTTGGCAGGAGCCTTTTTCGTTGTCCGAATCCCTTGTATTCGGTGCACTTTCACCTTCACAAAA
>NZ_BMOF01000080.1 GCF_014646935.1 Calditerricola satsumensis
CGGCGGCGGCCCGCGGAACGGCGAGGGCCGGCGCCCCCGCGCCGAGGGTGACGGCACTCGCCACGTCCCCGTAGCCGGCCGCCGTGCGCAGGCTGATCGCCGCGACGGCCCCTTCGCGCAGCAGGCGGCCCATGCCAGGGGCGTCGCGCATGGCCGCAAGCTCGGCGAACGTCCAGTCGGTGACCATCAGCAGCACCACATGGCGTGCCGCAGAGGGCGCCGCGGACACCGTCCCGCCAGCCCCTTGCGCTCCCCCTCCCATCCACAGGATGGCGAGGGCCAGGGCCATCGCCAAGGCCCTCCGCCCCGACTTCCCCCACATCCACCGTCCGTTCACCGTCCGCCCTCCTCGCATGCACAACGAATCCACAACCTCCCCCTCAGCTTATCCCCAAAACGGGCCGTTTTATCCCCAATATTCACAGCGTTGTCCACAATTCCTTGTGAACAAAAAAGCCCCGCCCGGCGCCCGTCGCGCACGCCGGTGCGGGAGATCATTCGGCCTCGAGCGCCAAGCTCGGGACGGCATTGAGGTCAAGGTCGGCCACGCGGCCGTGCCGGTACAGCACGGTGCCCGCCGCGGCAATCATCGCCGCGTTGTCGGTGCACAGCGAAAGGGGCGGGATGAGCACCTCCACGCCTTCGCGGGCGGCACGTTCTGCCAGCGCCGCGCGCAAGCCCCGATTGGCCGCCACGCCCCCGGCGACCACGAGCTGCCGCGCGGCGTACCGCTTGACGGCGCGAAAGGCCTTTTCCACCAGCACGTCGACCACGGCCGCCTGAAAGCTGGCCGCCACATCGGCCAGGTTGAGCGGCTCGCCGCGCTGCCGGGCGGCGTGGACCGCGTTGAGGACGGCCGTCTTCAGCCCGCTGAAGCTAAAGTCGAGGGAATCGGGTTCCAGCCAAGCGCGGGGAAACGCATACACGTCGCGGCCTTCGGCGGCGAGCCGGTCGAGCTCCGGCCCCCCGGGGTAGGGCAAGCCCAGGGCGCGGGCCACCTTGTCGTACGCCTCGCCCGCGGCGTCGTCGCGGGTTTGGCCGACCACAGCAAAGCGCCCCTCTTCGCGCAGGTAGACGAGCTCGGTATGGCCGCCGGAGACGACGAGGGCGACAAGCGGATAGCGCATCTCCCCGCATAGCTGGCAGGCGTAAATGTGGCCGGCAATGTGGTGCACCGGCACGAGCGGAAGCCCCCAGGCGAAGGCGAGGGCCTTGGCCGCCGCTACGCCCACGAGCAGCGCGCCCACCAAGCCCGGTCCATGGGTCACGGCGATGGCATCCAGGTCGTCCGGCCCCACGCCGGCCTCCTCAAGGGCCGCTTCCAGCACGCGCGTGATGCGTTCCACATGGCGGCGCGACGCCACTTCCGGAACCACGCCGCCAAACCGGCGATGCACCTCGGCCTGGCTGGCCACAACGCTGGACAGAACGGTGCGCCCGTTTTCCACTACCGCCGCCGCCGTTTCGTCACAGCTCGTTTCAATGCCCAACACGCGGATCGGTTTGTCCGTCGTCACGCAGCTTCACCCACATGATCAACGCGTCTTCCTGGTTGTCCTGGTAGTACCGCGGCCGCACGCCGCAACACACAAAGCCCAGCTTGCGGTACAGCCGCTGGGCCGGCTCGTTGGACACGCGCACCTCCAGCGTCATCGCCGTCGCACCAAGCCGCCGGGCCAGGTCCATCATGCGGCGCAGGAGCCCCTCGCCGATTGACCGGCGCCGGTAATCGGGATGGACGGCGATGTTCGTCACGTGGGCCTCGTCGCCGATCACCCACATTCCGCCGTACGCCACGACGCGCCCGTCCACCTCGGCCACCAGGTAGTGCGCGTAGCGGTTGTGGGCCAGCTCGTTGGCAAAGGCTTCGCGCGACCAGGGGAGGGGAAAGGAGGCTTGCTCGATGGCGCACACGGCGTCAAGATCGGCAAGCTGCAGCATGCGGTAGGTGACGGGCTTATCCATTGTCGGCTCCTCCCGCAGCGGCGTCGACGCCCCGATCCCGGGCACCGGCCGCGGGCCGCTCGCCCGCCGCCGCCTTGCGCTCCGCCTCGCTGGCTTGCAGGTACGCGGGGGCAAACGTGTGCACCTCGTCGACGTCGCCGGCCAAAAGCCGCTGGCGCGCCAGGCGGGCCAAGGCGGACGCGCGGGGCACGCCCAGTTCGGGCGGCGCCAGCCAGAGGCGTTCGCCGAGGACCGCGGCAATGGCCTCCCGAAAACGCGCCGCGTCGTCGCCCACCACCGCCACCGCCTCGCCGGTGGCGTCGAGTTCGGCCACCAGGTCGGCCACGGGCAGGACGCGATCCGGCCGCACCGGGGTCACCGCGCCACGCGTGCAGCGGTACACGCCGGCGTAGACGCGCTGGCGCCGCGCGTCAAAGAGGGGCACGACGAGGCCGGGAAAGTCGGGCACATTGGCCGCCATCACCTGCAGGGTGGAAACGCCGATGAGGGGGATGCCAAGGGCCCAGGCCAGCGTCTTCGCCGTGGTGACGCCGATGCGCACGCCGGTGTAGGATCCCGGTCCCTTGGCCACGGCGACGGCGGTAAGCTCGCGCGGCGTCACGCCCGCTTCCGCCAGCAGGTGGCGCACGGCCGGCATCAGGCGCACGGAATGGTGATGCTGGGTGTTCGTGCACCATTCGCCGAGGACGCGGTCGTCTTGCAGCAAGGCCACGCCCATGGCCCGGCCGCTCGTGTCGAGGCTCAGGATGACCATGCCGCCCGCCACTCCTCCACGCGCCGGCGCATCGCCTCACCGCGGGGGAAGACGCGCACCGCGCGCCGGTCGCCCTCCCCTTTGGCCAAGCGGATTTCCAGGTATTCGTCCGGCAGGTAGTCCGCCGCATAATGCCCCCATTCGATCGCCGCCACGCCGCCCGCGTCGAACACCTCGTCAAAGCCGAGATCCTCCGCCCCTTCGCCCAGGCGGTACACGTCGATGTGGAACAGGGGAAGGCGCCCGCCGTGGTATTCCTTGATCAACGTGAACGTCGGGCTGTTCACCGGTGCGGGAATGCCCAGTCCCGCGGCCAGGCCCTGCACAAAGGTCGTCTTGCCCGCACCCAGGTCTCCTTCGAGCACGATGACGTCGCCCGGCGCGGCAACCCGCCCGAGGGCGGCGGCAAGGCGGCGCGTCTCCTCGGCCCCGTTCGTTTCGACCACCCACGCCGCCCCTTCATCGCGCGCGTTCGATTCCTTCGTCGACAAAGTGGTTGTACCCTCCTTTCGGCAGCGGGCGCTCCCGCCCGTCCTCGACCAGGACCACGCCGGGTGGGCCCGCGACAACCTCGCCCACGGCAACCAGCGCCACACCCTCCGCCCGAGCCGCGCGCGCCAACGCCGGCCATACGCCGGCAGATACGGCGCCGACCAGCTCGTAGTCCTCCCCGCCAAAGAGCATCCAATCCAGCGGCGAGGCGTCGGCCTCCCGGCAGTACGCCGCCAGCTCCGGATGGACCGGCAGGCGATCGGCGTACAGGCGAACGGTCACGCCGCTGGCCTCGGCGATCTCCCACGCCTCGCTGGCCAGGCCGTCGCTCACGTCGTTCAGCGCGCAGCGCACCCCCTGCGATGCGCACAGCCGACCGACATCGAGGCGCGGCCGTGGACGCCGATGGGCGGCGACGAGGCGCGGATAGCGATCGGCCCGTTCCGGATGGCGAAGCAGCAGGTCAAGCCCCGCCGCCGACAGGCCAAGGGGGCCGCTCACGAACACCACATCCCCCGGGCGCGCCGCGCCGCGCGTGAGGGCTCGTCCCGCCTCCACCTCGCCCACCACGGTGACGGACAGCCACAGCCCGCCCGGCGAGCGCACCGTATCGCCGCCGACAAGGGCCACGCCCCACGCCGCCGCGCCTTCATAAAGCCCGTCGTACAGCCGGCGCAGCTCGTCCGGCGTCCACGCGCAGTCGGGCGCGAGGGCGATCAGGGCAAAACGCGGCTCGCCGCCCATCGCCGCCACATCGCTGACGTTGACGGCCAGGATCTTGTACCCCACGTCTTCCGGCGCGAGGGTGTCGCGGCGAAAGTGAACCCCTTCCACCATCGCGTCGCAGGCGAGAACCATCTGCTTGCCGGGTGTTACGGTCACCACCGCCGCGTCGTCGCCAACGTCCACGACCACCCGCGGATCGGGTTGCCGTCCGGTTGTCAGCATGCGAATCAAGGCGAACTCATCCATCGCGTGCCCGTCCTTTTGGGGGAAAGATGGGGTGTCCTCCCGGCCGCGCCACGGCGCTTGCTTTCCCACTCATTATAAAAAGCGAACGGAACGATGGCAAACAAAACAAAAACCGCAGCTCCTGCGCTGCGGCTTTTGGCGATGGTGGGCCTAAGTGGACTTGAACCACTGACCTCACGCTTATCAGGCGTGCGCTCTAACCAGCTGAGCTATAGGCCCACGCGAATGGACGATATGGAGCGGGTGAAGGGAATCGAACCCTCGCGTCCGGCTTGGAAGGCCGGTGTTCTACCACTGAACTACACCCGCATAGAACCAAACTGGTCGGGGTAGAGGGATTTGAACCCCCGGCCCCCTGGTCCCAAACCAGGTGCTCTACCAAGCTGAGCTATACCCCGCGGTACCGCGTACATTCGTGTGGGGGAAGAAGGATGGTGCGGTCGGCGAGACTCGAACTCGCACGGCCCGAAGGCCACTGCCCCCTCAAGACAGCGTGTCTGCCAATTCCACCACGACCGCATATCCCGTACCCCTGAAGACATTTTTGATTATATTCCCATCGCTGGCCGGTTGTCAAGAGGCCGCAATCACTCAGCTAAAATCTAACCGAAGGGAGACTGGATCACTCACATCGAAATCT
>NZ_BMOF01000081.1 GCF_014646935.1 Calditerricola satsumensis
CGAGGGGTATCGCGAGGTGTTGGGCCTGATGCTTGGCGACAGCGAGTCGGAAGCCAGCTGGAGCGAGTTTTTCAGCTGGTTGAAAAGCCGCGGGCTTCACGGCGTTGATGTGGTGGTATCGGATGACCATTGCGGGCTTGTACGCGCCATTCGGCGGCACTTTCAGGGCGTAACCTGGCAGCGGTGCCAGACGCACTTTACGCGCAACGTTCTCGATGCGACACCGAAACCGCTGTAAGAGGAGGTGCATCGTCGGGTACGCGCCATCCTGGAGGCACCGGATATGGAGACGGCACGGCAACTCCTGAAGCAAACGCTGGAGGCGTACGAGGAGAAGGCACCGAAAGCGATGGCGATCCTGGAAGCCGGTTTTGAAGACGCGACGGCGGTTCTGGCGTTGCCGGAGAAGTACCGGAGGCGGCTGCGCACCACCCAACGCCGTTGAACGACTGAATGAGGAGATTCGGCGCCGTGAACGAGTGATTCTGATCTTCCCCAACCGCGAGTCCGCCTTGCGGCTTTTGGGTGCTTTGCTGATGGAGATTGACGAGAAGTGGGCCAGCGGCAAAAAGTATTTGGGCATGACCGAGTACCTGGAATGGCGTGCCGCTCAGGAGGCCGAAGCGTCTGCGAAAGTGGTGCGGGTCAGCTAGGGGCCATTCCCTTACCGACCGTATGTAATTTCTTGGGATAAGCCCGTTCGAGCCGAGGGGCAATTTTACACAAAAATTTGGACTTGATCATTAACGGAGTTGTGGGCACAGGAGTTATCTATTCAAGTCAGTTGGTCTGGGTTAGACGCAAGTTGGTTCCTCAGGAGACGGAGACACTCTAAGTTTGTGGCAAATGGGACGTATGGTTTTTCATGGGTGGGAGGAGGGTGGCGGACCTCCCCCGCACCCTATCCGTTACTGGTTGATAGTAGCCAGGTTGCCTAAAAGGAAAGTGTTCCTTGCAGGAGGGAAAGTCGGCCCCATTGATCATAGATAACCCACGGTCGGTATGAGAACGGCAGTGATATGGCGGAATGTCCATTCACTTCCAGAGTAAAGAGGCATGTGCCGTTATGTGGACCCAACAAAGCGGTCTGGATACCTACTGCCATCTCTCTGGGTTCAGGAAGGGATGGTTGGAGCCAACTGTGTACATAGACGGTCTGGCCTACAGCGTTGTACCACCGTTGTGTCAATTCCACTTCAAAGTCAGATTCCAGAACGATCAGGGCAAGCACATGAGAATGACCACTGTGACAGCCCTTTGATGAAATGGGAACTTCTTGTCCTCCTTCGGTCACAGCGATATGAGCAGACCAGATGGTGAAGCTCATCGTGGCCAGTCCCGTCCTTGCAGGGCACGAAGCCGGAAACCATATCGGAGGCTAAGTTCGGTCACGGTGGGGAGTAGGTCTTTTTCCCCTGGGAGGTTGACCTCAAGAACGGCCCCGTCCCCTTCCGGATGCAAAAGTCCTTGGCAAAGAGGCGGGAACCTATCGGTATCCGAAGCAACCTGGAAGAACTGGATTGCTTCGTCGCTCTCGGAGAGGAGGTTGATATAAAGGAGTCCCATCTCGGCGATCTCGTCCCGAAAAAGGTCCAGGAGAAGCCCTGAACGGGCTTCGGTGGCAGGCAGGTATCCTGCAAGTCGAACTAGCTTCTGATTTGTGGTTTCACTGCGTATCAGCACTTGTCCACCCGACGCCACGATCTCGTCTTCATACCAGTTTCGCTCAGGCTCAACCTGAAGGAGCAACAGACCCAGGGGTGCCGAACCGCTGAGGTGTTGAATCAGTTCGACTGCAAGTTCTCCCCAGCTTGGATGCCGGTACTGCTGCAGGGAAACTCCCAGCACGAGCGATATCCAGTTCGGCGCGATCGGATCGATTACCTGGTAAAACAGATCAACCTGCGACTTTGACATAAATGGAACCCTCCTGGGTTACCGCTTCATCAGCCATTCTCCCAACTTTGAACCTCCAATCGCTCCCCCAACGGCTCCACCCATTGCTCCAACAAATCCGCCTATAGCCGTACCCGCCCCAGGCACAATCATCGAACCCAGGGACGCACCTGCCATTCCGCCGACCTCGGCTCCAGCCAAGGCACCGGCCCATCCGCCTACTGCCCGACCCACGGCTTGCTTGGTGTGGTTGCCAATTTTGTTTCCGTCAGCCTTGTAGCCCTGATAAATATCATAGGCATCCATAGCGGCACCGGTCGCCCCCAAGGCTCGACTGGCGCCCTTGAGACCTCGAGCTATTTCGTCGGCGTGGCTGGCCGCCTTGAAAGCAGTCTGGGGAATCGGCTTGTGATTCAACCCAAACTTGTTCGGTTCTACGTTAATGTGAGGGAACTCTGCATTGCGATGGGGCTTGTCGATTCGAAAGACGGGAGCACCGACTGGCTTGCCTTCCTTAACACGACCAGCCGTAGTGTCTCGGATTGAGAGGACCGTGGCCCTGCGATGTTGTGTGTTCCATTCGTACTTGGTTCCCTTCAGCGGGTCTCGGCTGATCGAAGTGGCTGCGCCCTTTACAACCGACGACCCAGTCGATGCACGGTGTTTGCTCTCTCTTGACCGTAGTGAGTGCGTGCTGCGGTCATAGTAATATGGCCCCCTCAAATCAGCGCCTTCAACGAGCGGCATTTTACAACACCTCCCAGTAGTACCCACAAAATTACATAAACAGGAATTATATTCTAAAGAAGTAAAAACAGGATTAATATTTGTTTCATCCACACATCAAGACAAGTGGTTCCTCGAATAAGTTTAATACTTTGTTCAAGGTAGATTAATTTTTCGATAGAGTTGTAAGAAGGGCATTACCCGAACAGTAAAGGGTAAACGACTGTGTCGGGGGAATCCCATAAGATCCAGAAAGTTTCCGTTTCGACTGATTTTCTTTTTTTGTTGTCCCAGCTAACCTCGAATTCATTTTCTTCGCTTGGAAGAAAGAAGAGGTGCATTGAATTATCTCCATATACCTCCCTTCAAATAACAATTCACATCTTCCGAATTTTATTCTATTTGTATATAGCATGGAGAATCAAGGGGCAAAATTTGTAATATTTTGTCGACCGAATTGAAAATACAGCTAAAGGTACATCCTCTAAACATAGTGCCAGCGTGAAAAGAGGTAAGTTCCGCGAACAGGAACACCAGGTAGAGCAATCTCTTTTCGCACAACAGGAGGCTGATCAATGCTTCGCCATTGAGGGCAAAAGTAAGGTCAACAACGAGTACCCAGATGGCGGTTCATGGGCCTCCGGTATGGACACCACACCGACCAAGGGTTCCAGTAACCGGTAAACTCATCAAAAAGCCCACCCGCGCGAAACGGGTGGGCCTCTTCTTTCTTCGATGTACGATTCATCACGCTTTAGTCCAATTGACCACCATTTCGACACCAGCAGCTTTCATCATGGTGAATACCGGGCACCGTGAATCGGTGATTTCCTGAAGTTGACGAATTCGTTCTTCCGGCTCACTAGTTTTGACTTTGGCGTTCACGATCACCTTTTGGAAATACGGGCGAACATTCGGTTCGCCCTTGAGTCCGCGAAGATCCAATTCACCTTCGATGTCGAACTCAATACCCTGCAGATCAAAGCCGATTTCTTTTGCCACCATGTTGGCAATCACATTCTCGCACCCGGCAAGGGCCGATAACAAAGTACCCAACGGATTGGGACCTTGATCCTGGCCTCCCATTTGCGGAGGCTCGTCAATGCTCAACACATGCTGTTTGGAGGTGGCTTTTGTCATCATTCCCGTAGAAACGGCCGATATTTTTTCGACATACCTGGCCATGATCTCGCCCCTTTCATTTCAAATTTATGGTATCGTCTAAACGCGGACCATGTGGTTTCGCGTGGATGTCTACTTATCCCTTGGGTTCACGAGTCGCAGCTGAATGCGGATCACGTCGATCACGTTTTGGAGAACTTGAAGGTCCAGATGATTTTTCATCAGCAAAATCCCGCCCTCAATAGTGGAAACTAACGCTTGGGCCCATTTTTCTGGGCAAAGTTCTTGTTCGAACTTCTCCTGATGCATCAACTCTTTCAGGACAGGCGTCAAATGATCCACCCATGTCTTAAACAACTCATTGATTTTCGCGCGAAACGCTTCATCATGCTCACTCATTTCAAGCGCTAAGTTTCCAAATGGGCAACCTCGTTTCCCCTCGGTTTTCCGGTGGTACTCAATTACCCACTCCAACATGCGGTTCAACTTGGTTTTGGGATCCAAATTGGACTGTAAAATATTTTCAATAAGCTCGTGTTTCCACAATTGGACCAAATGGTCAACAACAGCCAATCCCAATTCGTGTTTGGAGCATTCCTGTAATGAAACATGCGGGGGTTTGAGCAAATGAAAACCTCCTGATATCGTGG
>NZ_BMOF01000082.1 GCF_014646935.1 Calditerricola satsumensis
GCTGCGCGAAACGGGCGATGGACCTTGGGGAGTTTGGAGCCTACCTATGAGGAATTGGAACCGTTCACGCGGCATCCCCGCGCGAAGCGCGTACGAGAGTTTGGAGCCTACCTATGAGGAATTGGAACGGTAGACGTTAGCCCCTTTGGGCAGGTCGGTTTGGCTAGTTTGGAGCCTACCTATGAGGAATTGGAACCCGGTGATTCGTACTGGTACATGCCGCAGGAGGCCGGTTTGGAGCCTACCTATGAGGAATTGGAACACCTGTCGGCGCTGTCGGGGTTCGAGCACGAGAGCTGTTTGGAGCCTACCTATGAGGAATTGGAACTACACTCGCAACGATACCATTTCAACCCCCTTCCCGAGTTTGGAGCCTACCTATGAGGAATTGGAACTCCCCTTTCCAAAAAGTCTTAGCGACGCCGGGGATCGTTTGGAGCCTACCTATGAGGAATTGGAACCCGCCGGGTGGTCATCGGTAATCACCACCGGATACGTGTTTGGAGCCTACCTATGAGGAATTGGAACGCAGCCTCCGGGAGGGCGAAAACCTCCCGGAGCAAAGGTTTGGAGCCTACCTATGAGGAATTGGAACCGGCAAGGAAGCCAGCAACTATACGAAAAGCCAATTAAGTTTGGAGCCTACCTATGAGGAATTGGAACTTGGACAAGGACTCGAACCGTGGGAAGTGGCGCGCCGTGTTTGGAGCCTACCTATGAGGAATTGGAACCCGTTCCCACCACTTGCGGTACTTAGCTCGCTTTTTCGTTTGGAGCCTACCTATGAGGAATTGGAACATCGGGCACAGAGATGGTTCTACACAGCGAAAGCTAGTTTGGAGCCTACCTATGAGGAATTGGAACCCGATCCGAAGGCGGTGGTGGGCAAGAGCGTCAAAGGTTTGGAGCCTACCTATGAGGAATTGGAACAGGTCGAGGAGCTTCCGCCGAGCGAGCGCGGAGCCGGCGTTTGGAGCCTACCTATGAGGAATTGGAACATCGGGCACAGAGATGGTTCTACACAGCGAAAGCTAGTTTGGAGCCTACCTATGAGGAATTGGAACGCCGGTGAACAGGTGGCCGGCGAAATGGCCCGCGTCGAGTTTGGAGCCTACCTATGAGGAATTGGAACTCGTTGGAAGCGGCGTACCGCAATGATACGCCCTTCCGTTTGGAGCCTACCTATGAGGAATTGGAACTTGGCCGTAAGCCGCTCGCCCCGTTCAAAACGCTGGCGTTTGGAGCCTACCTATGAGGAATTGGAACTTGGTATCCGTTCCCTGTTCTCAACCAAGACATTTCCCGGTTTGGAGCCTACCTATGAGGAATTGGAACGGATCTACCTCGAACCTCATGTAGTCGACCGTTTTAGTTTGGAGCCTACCTATGAGGAATTGGAACACCGCTTGCACTGCTTCTTCGACGGTGGCGTAGGTGCGTTTGGAGCCTACCTATGAGGAATTGGAACGGCCTCACCAATGAAGTGAAGCGGGCCGCTGCCGGTATGTTTGGAGCCTACCTATGAGGAATTGGAACCTGACCGGCGCGAATACGGTGTTTTTGTATCTGCTCAGTTTGGAGCCTACCTATGAGGAATTGGAACCCCTCTCGCCCGCTACGAGGCGGAGGGCGGCGAGTATGGTTTGGAGCCTACCTATGAGGAATTGGAACCCTCCGGGGCTGTGAACACCACGCACATCGCCGACAAGTTTGGAGCCTACCTATGAGGAATTGGAACCCAAGGTCGACGGAATCGCTCTCCACCACATGGCCCACCCGTTTGGAGCCTACCTATGAGGAATTGGAACCAGAGATTCTTGGCGTCCCTGTTGGCCGAGTATATGGTTTGGAGCCTACCTATGAGGAATTGGAACAACCGCATTGGCGCGCGCATCAGTGAGCTGCACACCGGTTTGGAGCCTACCTATGAGGAATTGGAACTCGGCGCTAGCCTTGGCGGACTTGGCCGCCGACCACGTTTGGAGCCTACCTATGAGGAATTGGAACCGCTTGTACGGGGGCAGGAACGTGCGCTCGAATGTGTGTTTGGAGCCTACCTATGAGGAATTGGAACAGCTATGGCCGGTTGATGGCCGTTTGATGACCGTATCGTTTGGAGCCTACCTATGAGGAATTGGAACCCGACGAGATCGAGGAGGCGAAGCAGGTGGCTGCCTCGTTTGGAGCCTACCTATGAGGAATTGGAACCCTCTAGCTCGATTTCAATCCGCGGGTTTTTCCTGTCGTTTGGAGCCTACCTATGAGGAATTGGAACCCCAAATCCGAACAAAGGCGCGTCAGGTGCGGCGTGAGGTTTGGAGCCTACCTATGAGGAATTGGAACCAAAGCCCGCCCCCAGCTTGTAGCGGTCGTCCGTGTTGTTTGGAGCCTACCTATGAGGAATTGGAACTTGTAACGAATAACAAAGACCCTGAAAAGAGAGGAAGTTTGGAGCCTACCTATGAGGAATTGGAACTGTACGTGCCGCAGGAATTTTCTCTTTCCAATTTTCTGGGTTTGGAGCCTACCTATGAGGAATTGGAACCCTTCGATGGCCGGCATTCTGACGAATTTGGCATCTACGTTTGGAGCCTACCTATGAGGAATTGGAACCTGAACTGGGGGAGCGGGTGAGCCACGAGGCAATACGGTTTGGAGCCTACCTATGAGGAATTGGGACCCCGCGGATCACGCGCACGATCTCCGCGCATATGCCTCGTTTGGAGCCTACCTACGAGGAATTCAAATCGTGTAAGGTACCGTCTAACTTACAGAGTGAATAGACATCTGGTTTGGCTGTGCGTTGCTAAAATAGAACGACCGCCCCCAAAGGCGTTTGATTCGCCTTCAGGGGCGGTCTTTTTGTGGATGTTGGCGTTGGTTACGGGCGCCGCAGCGTGACGCACGCCTCGTCGTCATAGTAGAGGTCGGTTCCGAGCTCGAGGCGGCCAGTGTAGAGAGGCTTCGGCGCTTCGGTCAGCTCCAGCCGGTAGACCGTGCTGATGTAGAAGGGCACATCAGGTTCGCCGACAGGAACGGGCGCCATCTTGGCCACCGGGTAGCCCTGGGCCACAATGTTCTCCAGCTGGTAGTCCTGGAAGGCGCCGAGCATGTCCGTAATGGCGAAGCCCATGTCAAGCAGGCCGCGCTGGATGTCACGCCACTTCTTCCACGAGGATTCGAGGTACGAGAGGCCGAAATACCCGGCCGAACCGGGACCCCGCAACGCTTCGGTGCAACGGCTCAAGAAGAGGAAGATGCCGCGCAGCGTTTCCACCGGGTCGGTGAAGAACACGTCGAACTGGCCGCGCAGGGTTTCCGGAAGCGGATCCTGCACGTCGTAGATTTCGGCGTGGACGTTGTCCCAACCCCGGTCCCGGGCCACGTCGCGGATAAACCCGACGATGCGCTCGTCCACGTCTAGAACGAAGATGCGCCGCGGCAAGCCCGAGAGCGCGGCCGCGATGCCCGTGAGGTCGTCGTCACCGAGCAGCAGCAGGTCGCGGCCCGCCAGATCCCCCCGCTGGGCCATCAAGGCCAGCCGCAGGACGGTGGTCTCGGGCGTCACGTACCCCTGGTCAAAGTCGGGCGTTGCTTTCGGCCGCATGGCCACGATTTCCTGGAAGGCTTCCAGGACGCGATCGAAAGGCGGCCGCAAGATGATGCCACGTCCCGCGCAGGTCTCGCAGCGCTGGTCAGCGACCCGATCCAGCCCGAGGGCTTCGGCCTGCCGACGTCCCGCCTCGGTGAGCACGAAGCGGTTGCCGTCGTAGGTTACCAGCTCGTTTTTCAAGAGCCCTTGCAAGGATTCCAGAATATGATGGGTCTGGGCGTGACCTTCCCGCATAAGCTCCCAGTAGGATTTGGAACCCCCGTACAGTGCACGAAGCAGCAGCGCATCGATCCGACGGGCTTCCACAGAAATACCGGATGTCGACATAGGTACCGCTCCTTTCCTCTAAAGAGTAGAAACGGACCTTGCTCCCGTTTCCCCCGATTCGCTCGGAGGAATTGCCAAATAGATATTATACCTCTTCTTGTGTATTCGGTCAATGAACCGCAATCGCTCAGCTAAAATCTAACCGAAGGGAGACTGGATCACTCACATCGAAATCTTA
>NZ_BMOF01000083.1 GCF_014646935.1 Calditerricola satsumensis
GCGTACAATCCCAAAACGGTGCGCGCCACAATGGGCTCCCTCTTTCACGTGCCGGTCTTTGTCGCGCCGCTGGAGGAGGTGGTGGCGGCGTTGCGTAAGGCCGGGTGGGCCGTGTGGACGGCGGCGCTCGCTGGACGTCGCTACGATGAACCGGCATTGTACACGCGGCCGACCGCTTTTGTGGTGGGCAACGAGGCGAGCGGCGTGTCGCCTGACCTGGCAGCGAGGACGGATGGCACGGTGACCATTCCCATGCCGGGGCGGGCGGAGTCGCTCAACGTGGCCGTGGCCGCGGGGGTGCTCCTGTTTGAGGCGGTGCGGCAGCGGTGGAAGGGCGGAGGAGGCGCGCTTCACCACAGGTAGAGAGGAGCAACAAGATGCGAGGTGAGCGATGTGGGAGCGGGCAATCGGGTGCCGTTTCCGCTGCAACCGGCGGAGGTGCGGGCGTTCTTCTCCTCGGAGGTGTACAGACGGGGAAAGCGCTATGCATCGGAAGGCCGCGTCGAGCTCCTTGACGCGGAGGCGGTAGCGGGTGGGTTTTTGTGGGATCTGAACGTTTACGGAACGGAGGTCTACCACGTCAGGCTTGAGGTGCGAAACGGATCATGGTGGGTGTGGTGTACCTGTCCGGCCTTTGAGCAAAAGGAAGAATGCAAACACCTCGCCGCGGCGATGCTGTTTTTGGCCAATGGGGGTGGGCAAGAGGCGGTAACGCCCGAGGTTTCGACGCTGATCCGCGACCTGAGCGAGGTGTTCGACCCCGGCGATTCGACCGCGTCCCCGGCACCAAACCCGGGTGCGCCAGGAGATCGGGCGCGCTTGGTCGTGGAGTACCTCCTGGCGTACGATGGCTACCGCTTTGTCGGCATCGAGCTGAAAGCGGGCGTCGATCGCACGTACGTGGTGAAGGACCTTCGTGCCTTTCTAGACGCCGTACACCGCGGACAGGTTTACGCGCTAACGCCGCGCTTTGCCTACGACCCGGAGGTGCACGCCGTTTCAGCGGAGGATCTCGAGGTGCTGGCGGTGTTGCGCGCCATTGCCGAAGAGGAGGCGTTCTATCGCGGCGGGATGGTGCCGGGCGTTTCTTCGGTAAATCGCGACGGACGGCGGCTAATTCTTTCGCCGACGGCTGCAGAGCGGGTGCTGGCGCATTTGCGCGGACGTCCCCTGTATTTGAAAACGGAGAACCACCTCGTTCGGCCTCTCGCGCTGGCCGAAGAAGACGTGCGTGCGGCTCGGCTGACGTTCCACCTCGTGGCCGATGAGGGCGGGGAGGGCGGCATCCGGCTGAACCTTGCCCCTTTGGCCCGTGCGCTTCATCTGCCCCGGTATCGGTGGCTGGTGGTCGACGGCGTGCTGTATCGCTTGAGCGAGCGGGAAAACCGCATCGTCAGCGCGTTTCGCGAGGCATTGGAGGATAAGCCGTGGCGTGGCGGGTCTTGGCTCCCCGGTGGGCAGGTGCGGGAGGATCTTGCGGTTCCCAGGGAGGCGGTGGAACGGGTTTTGACCTACGCCGTCCCTGCCCTCGAAGCGATCGGCACCGTGCGCATCCAGGGTGAACTGGCCGAACGCATCGTTAAAGCCCCGTTGGTTGCCGTTGTTGAAGTAAACGATGCGGGTGAGGCGCTTGCGGTCGATGTCCGCTTGACCTACGCGGAGGCATCCTTTTCCTTGTGGGATCGCACCGAGCCGCAGCACGCGGGTGGGGAGAAACTGTACATCCGCGATGTCGCAAAAGAACGGGCCATCCTGGCGGTGCTCGAACGCGGTCCCCTTGTTGTTGGCGTTGGCGAGGAAAACGCGGCGCGAATGTTTGTTCCCAAGGACGACGATGCCCTGTATCGCTTCTTTTCCGAAACACTCCCCGAACTGACGGCACTGGACGGGGTTCAGGTGTACCTTTCCGATGCCGTCGCCTCGTACGTCCCGGAACAACCGCCAGAGCCGGAGCTGTGGTTCGATCTCGACGCCCTCGGCGACTGGCTAACGGTGCGGTTTGACGTGCGCGGCGTCGACCGGAAAGACGTCGAGCGCATCCGCCGGGCGCTGTTCGAAGGTGCGCGTTACGTGCGCCTGGAGTCGGGCGCGTTCCTGTCGCTCGAGGACGAGCCCTTCCGGCGTGCCCGGACGGTGTTGACGGCCCTTGCGGAAAAAGCAGGACCTCAATCCGAAGTCAAAGTCCCGCTCCACAAGGCCGCGCTCCTTGTGGGGAACGAGGCAACCCGCGGTGTGGTTCACTACAGCGCGGCCGTCCAAGGATTGGTCGAAGCGCTCAGCAACCCCGATGCCTTTGTGGCGCCTCTGCCCGCGGGCCTTCGCGCGACGCTCAGGCCCTATCAGCGAACCGGTTTCCGTTGGATGAAGCTTTTGGCCACGTACCGCTTGGGCGGCATTTTGGCCGACGAGATGGGCTTGGGGAAAACGGTGCAAACCATCGCCTTTCTGCTCTCCGAAAAAGAGGAGGACCGTTCTCTGCCGTCGCTTGTCGTGGCACCGTCGTCCCTGGTGTACAACTGGGAGGCGGAATTGGTCCGTTTTGCCCCTACACTTCGCGTGCTCGTGATCGACGGTTCCCCAGAGGTGCGCGCCGCCAAACATCGCGAGGCGGACGGGGCGGACGTGGTGATCACCTCGTATCCCCTGCTGCGGCAGGACATTGCCGAGTTCGCCCGCCGCACGTATGCCCATTTGATTCTGGACGAGGCGCAGGCGATCAAAAACCCGACCACCCAAACCTTCCGGGCGGTGCAGAAGATTCGCGCGCCGAAGCGCTTTGCCCTCACCGGCACGCCGATCGAAAACGCGGTGGACGAGCTGTGGGCGATCCTGCAGGCGGTCATGCCGGGGCTGTTTCCCTCCCTCAAGGCATTCAAGCAACTGCCGCCCGAGGAGATCCGCCGGCGCATCCGCCCGTTTGTCCTCCGGCGGACGAAAAAGGACGTGCTCAAGGACCTTCCGGAACGAACGGAGATGATCCGCTGGGTCGAGCTCGACGACCAGCAGAAGGCGGCGTACCTTGCCTTCTTGCAGGAGGCCAAGCGCGAGGCGGAGCGCCTGATGGAGGAGGGCGGATGGGCGCAGAACCGGATGCAGATCCTGGCCCTGATCACCCGTCTGCGGCAGGTGTGCGCCGACCCCGCGCTTGTCGTTCCGGATTATGGGGGGCCATCGGCGAAGCTGGAGGCGCTTGTCGAACTGCTTCGCGAGCTTCTCGCCGGGGGAAGGCGCGTGCTCATCTTCTCGCAATTTGCGCGCATGCTGCGGCGGATTGAGCAGCGGCTCAACGAAGAGGGGATTGCGGCGTTTTCCCTTGACGGCCAGACGCCCCCCAAGGAACGGATGGCGATGGTCGAGGCGTTTAATGCCGGGGAGCGTCAGGTGTTCTTGATTTCCCTTCGCGCCGGTGGAACGGGCCTCAACCTCACCGGTGCCGATACGGTGATTCTGTATGATCTGTGGTGGAATCCGGCCGTTGACGCACAGGCGATCGGTCGCGCGCACCGCATCGGGCAGAAGCGCCCGGTCCTCGTCTTCCGGATGATTGCCAAGGGGACGATTGAAGAGCGCATCTATGCCCTGCAAGCGGAAAAGCAGGCGCTCTTTGAACGGGTGATCGAAAGCGAACGCGATCCGCTGGCGTTCCGCCTGACGGAAGACGACATCCGCGCGCTGCTTTCGCTTCCGGGCGCCGTGGCAGCCCCGTAAGGCCCAGAGGAGGAGCGGGATGCACCGCCCTTCGCCGGTTTCGTAGGTGGAGGAGAAGAGGATGTCCCCGTCCAGTTCCGGGATGCGCTCGTTGGTCACTTCGGCGGGAAACTCGTTTTGGTCCTGGGCCGGTGCACTTTCACCTTCACAAAACTGTCAATCCCCCACCGCAAGGTGGGGGCAAACGCTT
>NZ_BMOF01000084.1 GCF_014646935.1 Calditerricola satsumensis
GCGCATAAAGTGCGTCTGGCACCGCTGCCAGGTTACGCCCTGAAAGTGCCGCCGAATGGCGAGTACAAGCCCGCGATGGTCATCCGACACCACCACATCAACGCCGTGAAGCCCGCGGCTTTTCAGCCAGCTGAAAAACTCGCTCCAGCTGGCTTCCGACTCGCTGTCGCCAAGCATCAGACCCAACACCTCGCGATATCCCTCGGTGTTGATGCCGATCCCGATAAGCGCGCCGCGCGACCGGACGCGCCCCTCTTCACGCACCTTCAGCACCAGCGCATCAACGAGGACAAAGGGATAGGCCTTCTCCTCAAGCGACCGGTTGTTCCATGCCTTGACCATCGGATCCAGCCGCTTGCACAGTTCTGAGACGGTGGATTTTGAGAACTCCGTGCCGCACAGCTCCTGCGTGATCTGTTCAATTTTGCGCGTCGATACCCCGTTGACCACCATTTCCATCAAGGCCAACACCAGCGCTTGTTCGCTCCGTTGGTAGCGGGCAAACAACTCCGTCGAGAACTTCCCGTTTCGAAACCGCGGAACCCGAAGCGTGAGGGTACCCACCCGGGTCGTGAGCTGATGCGGGTACGTTCCATTGCGATACCCTTGGCGCTCTTCCGTCCGTTCATAAGGCTCTGCACGCAGCTGCTCCGTGGCCTGGGCTTGCAAAATTTGATTCAAGACGGACTCCAGGAGCTTGGCGAGCGCCTCGTCTTTCGTGTCGCGGAGAAAAAGTTGATGCAAAAGCTGTGCATCTACGGTAATCTGATCGTGAGCCATTTCGATCCCCTCTCCCTTTTTGGTCTTTGTGCGTTCAAGCTCCATTCTAACCGAGGGGGGATTGGAAATGGCTCTCTGACTTTTTTCAGAGAGTCCTTTTTACACAAGAATACGGACTCAACTCGGTTGACGTTGTATCGGGAAAACATTATACTAACAGTGAAACGATTATTTTATCGTTTTATTAAGGAGGAGGTCGCATGGCAAGTGAGCGGCTAAACGACGCACATTTTTCCCGATATCCCAATCGAACTAAGGCAGATACTAAGACAGATACGTGCAACGTGTTCATATACGATGCGGAGAAGGTTAGCCGATTGCGGCAAATGGTCGACCGCGTGAGAGACCTTGCTCCGCTGTTCAAAGTCTTGTCCGACGAGACCCGATTAAAAATTGTTTATGCCCTTACATTGGAGGATGAACTGTGCGTCTGTGACGTGGCCGCCATAATCGGCTCCTCGACGGCCGCTGCTTCGCACCATTTGCGGTTGCTCCGCAACATGGGGCTGGCGACGTACCGCCGTGAAGGAAAGATGGTGTTTTACCGGTTACAAAGCCCTGAGGCTCGCCAGTTGATTCAAGAAGCGCTAACCATCGTTGCAGGGAGGGAATAACCATGGCGGAAACGCCGATCAAGAAGGAATACCGCTTAACGGGCTTGACTTGAATGGACTGTGCCGCCAAGCTTGAGCGGCATGTCCAGGCGTTGCCTGGCGTTAAAGAAGCAAAGTTGAATTTTGCGGCGTCAAAGTTGACGGTGTTGGGGACGATCTCCACAGAAGAACTGCAGAGAGAGGTCAAAAAGATTGAAGATGTGACGTTGCATCCCGTTGGAACTCCTGAACCCACCGCCACGAAGTCCTTCTGGGCGTCGAACCGCAAAGCACTAACGACCGGGCTTTCGCTTCTGGCCTTGGCAACCGCATTTATCGTGCCAGAACCGTTCGGAAAGGGCTTCTTGCTCGCTTCGATCGCGGTGGGAGGGCATTCGCTGCTGCGTAAAGGCGCGCGCAACCTGATCCGACTCAACTTTGACATGAACGTGCTGATGACGGTGGCCATCACCGGGGCGCTGTTGATTGGCGAGTGGAAGGAAGCGGCGGTGGTTACGTTTCTCTTCGCCGTCAGTGAGATGCTGGAGTCCTATTCGATGGAAAAAGCTCGCCAGTCGATCCGTGCGCTCATGGAAATCGCGCCGAAAGTAGCCACCGTTCTCCGCGACGGCCAAGAGATTGTCGTTCCGGTGGAAGACCTGGTTGTCGGGGACATCATCTTGGTCAAGCCCGGGGAGAAGATCGCGGCGGACGGGGAGATTGTCGAGGGGACATCATCCATCAATGAAGCTGCCATCACCGGGGAGTCCATGCCCGTTGACAAGACGGTCGGTGACTCGGTTTACGCCGGAACGCTAAACCAGCAAGGAGCAATCAAGGTCCGCGTAACAAAATTGGTTGCGGACACAACGATTGCCAAGATCATTCATCTCGTGGAAGAAGCGCAAAACGAGCGTGCTCCCTCACAAGCGTTTGTTGACCGATTTGCCAAATATTACACACCGGCCGTTATGGTTCTCGCACTCGGCGTTGCTCTTGTTCCGCCCCTGTTCTTTGGCGCGGATTGGAGTCGCTGGATTTACGAGGGGCTCGCGCTCCTCGTCGTCGCCTGCCCGTGCGCTCTGGTCGTTTCGACACCGGTGGCCATCGTTTCGGCCATCGGGGCGGCTGCCCGACAAGGGGTGTTGATCAAAGGCGGTGTCTATTTGGAAGAGGTCGGCAACCTGAAGGTGGTCGCCTTTGACAAAACCGGTACATTAACAAAAGGCGAACCGGTGGTGACCGACGTTGTGCCGTTGGGGGACCGAACGGAGCAAGACGTGCTGGGCATAGCCGCTCGCCTGGAAAAATTGTCGGAACATCCGCTGGCAAAAGCCATTGTCAAAAAAGCGGAGGAGGACGGCCTGGCGGTGAAGCCGGCCGAAGAGTTTTCGGCCATCACCGGGAAAGGGGCGTTCGGGCGTGTCGACGGGCAAACCTACTACATCGGAAACCCTCGCCTGTTTGCAGAACTGCACGGTGACATCGGCGCGGTGCAAAATCAGATTTCCGCGCTGCAACGCCAAGGGAAAACCGTTATGCTGTTGGGGACGCAAGATGAACTTGTGGGGCTCATTGCGGTGGCCGACCAGGTGCGAGAACAAAGTGTTCAGGCCGTGCGGGCGTTGAAACAGGCGGGTATTGAAAAAACGATCATGCTGACCGGTGACAACGCCACGACCGCGGCCGCGATCGCCAAGCAGGTGGGGATCGACGAATACCACGCTGAGCTGCTTCCGCATGATAAGCTGGAGAAAATCAAACAGCTCCGGGATGCGTACGGGAAGGTGGCCATGGTTGGCGACGGTGTGAATGATGCCCCGGCGCTGGCATCCGCAACGGTAGGCATCGCCATGGGCGGCGCCGGAACCGATACGGCCTTGGAGACGGCGGACATCGCGCTCATGGCCGACGATCTGTCCAAACTGCCCTTTACCATTCGGCTGGGACGCCGTGCTGTTCGGGTCATCAAGCAAAACATCGCCTTTTCGTTGATCACGAAGCTCCTCGCCGTTCTCTTGGTGTTCCCGGGTTGGCTCACCCTATGGCTGGCCATCCTTGCCGACATGGGGGCCACCATTCTCGTGACCTTAAACGGTTTGCGTCTCTTGCGAGTGAAACCGGCACCTTCTGTGGAAAGCCAGGAGGCCTAAACCTTTCGCTCGGCAACTTCGACCCGCTCATCTTCCCTGTGGTGCACGGGCAATGTAATGAACATGGCAGGACATCCTGCCAAACAGGCAGGATGTCCTGCCTGTTTTTTCTTGACACCGCCGGTGTCTGGAAAAAGGAAACTGCCAAAGGGGCCGGGTTTCCCCGTTGGCGGCCACGCTTTATGGCAACGTGGCTTTCCACTGGCGCACCACGGCCTGCACGTTGCTGCGGGCCAACCTGCGCAGCCTTCGTGCGGGCAAGGCCTGACGGAAGCTGTTTGCTTTCAGGCGCTGGAGCAAGAGGGCTTCAGCCCGTTCGGTC
>NZ_BMOF01000085.1 GCF_014646935.1 Calditerricola satsumensis
ACGGTAGAGCGGCCGGCTGTTAACCGGTAGGTTGCAGGTTCGAATCCTGCCTGCGGAGCCACGCGGAGAGGTGGCCGAGAGGTCGAAGGCGCACGCCTGGAGAGCGTGTAGGCGGGATCACTCGCCTCGTGGGTTCGAATCCCACCCTCTCCGCCATTTTGCTCCTGTAGGTTGGCAAGCGACGCGGGGTGGAGCAGCCAGGTAGCTCGTCGGGCTCATAACCCGAAGGTCGCAGGTTCAAATCCTGCCCCCGCAACCAACGCGGAGCCGTGGTGAAGCTGGAGTTCACGCCGGTCTGTCACACCGGAGGTCGCGGGTTCGAGTCCCGTCGGCTCCGCCATTTCTCCAAAAATGAAATCTTGACAAATCGCTTCTGATCTATTAGAATTACTGATGTCCTTGGATGCCGGTGTAGCTCAATTGGTAGAGCAACTGACTTGTAATCAGGAGGTTGGAGGTTCGAGTCCTCTCGCCGGCACCATGTGCAGCCAATCCGGTTCAGAAAGAACCGGTTAAACAGAGAGAGAAACACGCAGGGGCGTAGTTTAATGGTAGAACGGCGGTCTCCAAAACCGCTAGTGTGGGTTCGATTCCTGCCGCCCCTGCCAGATGTGGCGACTATGGCGAAGTGGTTAACGCACCGGATTGTGGCTCCGGCATTCGTGGGTTCGAGTCCCACTAGTCGCCCCATTTCCTTCCTCTTCTCGCGTTGGGGTGTAGCCAAGTGGTAAGGCAACGGACTTTGACTCCGTGATGCGTAGGTTCGAATCCTACCACCCCAGCCATTCTCTCAATTTCATCGTGCGGAAGTAGCTCAGCGGTAGAGCACCGCCTTGCCAAGGCGGGGGTCGCGGGTTCGAGTCCCGTCTTCCGCTCCATATACGCGCGAGGAGGCATAGCCAAGTGGTAAGGCAAGGGACTGCAAATCCCTGATCCCCAGTTCGAATCTGGGTGCCTCCTCCACTTTTTCTTATGCCGGGGTGGCGGAATTGGCAGACGCACAGGACTTAAAATCCTGGGGTTCGCAGGAACCGTGCCGGTTCAAGTCCGGCCCTCGGCACCATGTGATGCGTGTAACAGCGGAAAACTTGGTCATGTGTGCCCGTAGCTCAGCTGGATAGAGCGTCTGACTACGAATCAGAAGGTCGGGAGTTCGAGTCTCTCCGGGCACACCATCGCATTGTGCCGGTGTGGCGGAATTGGCAGACGCGCGCGACTCAAAATCGCGTTCCCTTGCGGGAGTGGGGGTTCGAGTCCCTTCACCGGCACCATGTTACATAGGCGAAAACCCTTAGGATTCCGCTTCTAGAGAATCCTAAGGGTTTTTTCTCTTCCGTCCGAAAAACGAAGGCATCCCCTATGCCGGGGTGTCCGACACCAAAACGCCTTGCGTCGGTCAGGAGACGCAAGGCGTTGCCGATTAGAGAACCCGGACGTTGTAGGTGCGCATCCAATGGTCCACTTGTGCAAGGTAGGCGAAAAACTGCGGCCGTCCCATCAGCTGGCCGAAAAGGGGCAGGTCCGGTGCGGACGAATCTTGATTGGCCCATTCCCGCACCGCTGCCGTGTTGAGGAACGGCCGCAGCGGCGATTCGGGATCTTCGAGGACGGAGAGGGTCCATTGCTTTACCGCTTCCCAGTACAGCGGGTGGTGCGTTTTCGGATACGGGCTTTTCTTGCGCCACAGCACATCGGCCGGCAAGATGCCCTCTAACGCGTGGCGGAGGAGCCCCTTTTCCCGCTGCCGATAAAATTTCATCGCCCACGGGACGTTCCACAGGTATTCCACGAGGCGATGGTCGCAAAAGGGCACGCGAAGCTCCAGCCCCGCCGCCATGCTCATGCGGTCCTTGCGGTCGAGGAGCGTGGGCATCCACCGCGTGAGGTTGAGGTAGAACAGTTCGCGCACCTTGGCGTCCGCTGGCGGTTCGCCGGGGAGACGCGGCACTTCGTCGAGGGCTTCTTGGTACCGGCGGGCCAGATAGACTTCCGGTTGCACGAGATCGACCAGTTCTTTGGAGAAGAGGCGGATGCGCGCGGCGAGGTTCCGCATCCACGGGAAGGTTCCGGCGTTCCGCGCCTCTTCGCGGTAGAACCAGGGGTACCCGCCGAACACCTCGTCGGCGCATTCGCCGGAGAGCCCCACGGTGGCCTTCTCCTTGATCGCCTTGCTGAACAGCAGCAGCGAGGCGTCGACATCGGCCATCCCGGGCAGGTCGCGGGCGACAACGGCATCCTGCAGGGCGGAGACGAGTTCGGACGTATCGAGGAGCACCGCATGGTGGACCGTGCCGAGCGCGTTCGCCACGCGCGCCACCCAGGGCGCATCGGGGTTGGGCTGGAACGCGGTGGGCCGAAAGTATCGGTCGTTGTCCACATAGTCGATGGACCAGGTGTGCAGGGGGCCGCGGCCGTCCCGCGTGAGGGCCCGGGCGGCAAAGGCGGTGATCGCGCTGGAGTCGAGGCCGCCGGACAGCAGGGTGCAGAGGGGGACGTCCGAGACCAGCTGCCGCTCGACCGCATCCTGCACGAGGTCCCGCACGCGCGCGACGGTGGTGGGAAAGTCATCCGGATGCGGCGCGCTCTCCAATTGCCAATACGGGCGCTCGACGATGCGATGGCGCGAGACGATCATCTGCCAGCCGGGTTTCAATTCCCGCACCTGGCGAAACACGCCATGGCCGGGCGTGCGGGACGGTCCCATGACGAAGATTTCGGCCAGCCCTTCGGCGTCGATAACCGGTTCGACGGCGGGGTGGGCGAGCAGGCCTTTCAATTCGGAGGCAAACACGAACGACGAACCGCGCTGGGCGAAGAAGAGGGGTTTGACGCCCAGCCGATCGCGCGCCAGAAACAGCTCCTCCCTGGCGACGTCCCAGATGGCGAAGGCGAAGATGCCGTTCAGCCGCTCGACGCACGCCGGCCCCCACTCCAGGTACGAGACGAGCAAGGCTTCCGTGTCCGAGCGGGTGAACAGCCGGTGGCCGCGAGCGGTGAGCGCTTGCTGCAGCTCAGCGGTGTTGTACAGCTCGCCGTTGTAGACAAGGACGTAGGTCTGGTCCCCTTTTTTGCGGACCATCGGCTGGGTGCCGCCTTCCGGGTCGACGACAATCAAACGGCGGTGGACCAGCCCCGCCCGCGCCGATACCCACGCGCCTTCCGCGTCGGGACCGCGGTGCGTCAGCGCGTCGGCCATTGCTTGCAGCACGTGCCGCTCGTGGCGCAGGTCGCGTTCCCAATCAATCCATCCGGCAATCCCGCACATTGGCCAAAACCCCTTCCGTGCATCAGAATGTCCTTTCACCGGGCAAGGGCCCAATCCTGGGATACACTATGCGACGGAAGGGAGCGGGGTTCGTCGCCCGCACGACAAACGCCCTCGCCACCCAAGGCGAGGGCGCCTGTTCTGCGCGACGCGTCGGTTACAAATCCATGAAAATGAGGGCGGCCGAAACGGCACCCACCAGCAGGCCGAGCACAGCCAGCGAGTATTGGGGTTTCATGTTGTGCGTGGGGCGCGGCAGCACGCCGACGACGATCAGGATGAAGGCCGCCAGGGCGAGCAAGCAGCCCAAGGTAAAGAGCATGACGCTTCCCTCCTTTGTTGCGCGGTTGCCCCTTCTATTCTACCATGGCCGGCGGGCAGGAACCAGAAAGCCGGGGGTTAACGAAAATCGGCGAACGTTGGCGCGTGTCAACTCACATAAAAACCTAACCGAAGTGAAGCCGGTCACTCACGAGAAAATCT
>NZ_BMOF01000086.1 GCF_014646935.1 Calditerricola satsumensis
ACGGCAGCCAGCGGCTGGCCGCCGGCGCGGACCGGCTGGCCGCCGGCGCGCAGCAGCTTGCCGCCGGCCACGCGCGATGGGCCGATGGCCAGAAGCAGCTGGCCTCCGGTGCTCAGGCGCTGCAACAAGGGCTGCATGAGGCTGTGGCAGGGGCCGACCGTCTGGCGGTGGGCACGGCGCGGCTGACGCAAGGGGCCGACGCGCTGAATCGGGGCCTGGCGCGCCTGGCGGACGGCCAGCGCCGGTTTGCCGACGCGATGGCGGAGAAGGCCAAGGACGCCCAAGAGGCGGTGGCCCATCGGGAGACGGTGGCCGAGCGCGTGGCCCGTCCGGTCGACCTGGCGGTGGAGGAGCGGCATGACGTGCCGGACTACGGCACGGGGTTTACGCCGTACTTCGTTTCGCTGTCCCTCTTTGTGGGCGCCTTGCTCCTCTTTTTGGTGGCCGATCCGCGGAAAGTGGCCGCATTCCTGCCCCCGGTGCGGTGGGCGCCGGTCCGCTGGGTCGCCGCGCGGTACGCCTTCTACGCGCTCGCGGCGGGTGCGCAGGCCCTCATCGTCAGCGGCGCCCTCGTCGGCGGTCTCGGCCTGAAGCCGGCGTTGCCCGGATGGTACGTGCTGACCAACGTCGTGACGGCGTTCTGCTTTGCGGCCTTGGTCTTCCTGCTCCTCGTAGCCTTTGGCGAAGCGGGACGCTTCCTGGGCATTGTGCTGCTCATGCTGCAGCTGACGTCCTGCGCCGGTACCTTCCCCCTCGAGATGCAGCCGGCCTTCTTCCAGGCCATCAGCCCCTACCTGCCCATGACGTACGCCGTGGCGGCGATGAAGGCCGCGGTGTCGGCCGGCGACGCGGCGAAGGCGTGGACGGCCCTCAACGTCCTCGGCGCCTTCACCGTCGGGTTCCTCGTGCTGACCGTGTTGGCCGTGACCGCAAAGCGGCGCTCTCTGGCCGGCGAACCGGCGGCCGAAGGATGATGCGTTTGCTTTCCCGCTAGAAAAAACGGGTGGCGGAGCGGTTTCCGCCACCCGTTTTACACATGCGCGCATTTCGGCTCATGCGCCCGCGGCGTCCGTCAGGCCCAGTTTCTTGCGCAATTGTTCCTCCCGATACATCCATCCGATGGCGGCTTCCTTCACGCGGCCGCTTCGGTCAAGGAAGACGGCGGCGACGAGCGGGTAGTGCCCGCCCGCGGTCCGAAAGCGCACGTCCACCCAGCGCACTTCGGTGCCGCCGGCAACCGGGCGCACGCGGGGCACCGCGTAGCGGGTAAAAGACAGGAGCGCCTGCACGAACGGATGCTTCTGCGACGCGCGCACCGCCGGATGGTCCGGGGCCGGGCGGGCAAGGGCGTCCAGCCACGTCAGCCGGCCGTTTCGCCATGCGCCCACGCGCACCGTGTGCCCGTCGTCGGCGAGGACGCTCCAGGCGCCCAGGGAAAAGGTGGGGAGCACGGTGACGCGCGTTCGTGAGTCGCCGATGGCGCGGCGAACGGCCCGCACCACGCGGCGGCGCACGGCCCACCGCCACGCGCAGAAGGCGCCCGTGGCGGCGTAGACGGCGGCAAACAGCGGTCCCGGCGCCAGGCCCGCGGCCCACAGGGCGAGCCCCAGAACGTGCAGGGCAAAGAGAATGGGATCGAAAATCGGCAAAGCGTTCCACGCCACCCAGCGCCGCGAGAAGGGCCAGAGCACCTGCGTTCCGTAGCCGTTCAAGAGGTCGGTCAGCGCGTGAACGAACACGGCGACATAGGTCCAGCCGAGGAGGGACCAAAAGGGCAGCGGCCCGAGGGCCAGCTCCACGCCCCCCCGCGATCAGCCAAGGCCACGCCAGCAGGGCGGGGAGGGAATGGGTGGGCCCGCGGTGGTACCGCACGTACGCGGCCGGTCCGCCGAGGCGCGCCAGGCCGTCGAAATCGGGCGCCTGGGAGCCGATGGAGGTAGCCAGCAGGACGGCCGTGGCGAGGGCCGGCTGGTCGGCCACCGCCGGATCGAGGCGTGCCAAACCGGCGAGGGTGATGCCCATGACGGCGTGGGTGAGAGTGTCCATGGCCATCCCTCCCGTTTCCGTTGCCGATTGTTTTTATTATAATCGAACGCGGCGAACGTAAGGGAGGTCGATCGGCGATGAACCGGACGACGGAGGATGCGCCGCTGCGCGTTTTTGTCGAATACCGGGTGATCCCCGAACGGCGCGAGGAATACGAAGCGCGGATGCGCGCCTGGCAAGATCGCCTCACCCGGCTGCCCGTTGCGGCCTACTCCCGCTACGAGGGGTGGGACCAGCCCCATTTGATGGTGGAAGCGTACCTCGTTCCGGACGAGGCCGCATACCGCTTGCTTAAGGAGCTGCGCACCGGACGGCGGGAAGGGGACGCGCCGTGGCAGCTGGGCCCTTGCGTGGAGGGTGGCGCGGAGAAGGTGCACGTGTGGGCCTTTCTGCCGCTTGACGGCGATGACGCCGGATGCACGGAACGGATCCGTCCGGAACAGGGGGGACGGCGGTGAAGCGACGGGCGACCGCCGAACCGGCAGACCGCGCCGCCGCGATCCTGCAGGGGTTCGACGTGGCGGGGTTTCGGTGCCGGCTGGTCGACTGGTTCCGTCACCAGCAGCGCGACCTGCCGTGGCGTCGCGATCGCGATCCTTACAAGATCTGGGTTTCCGAAGTGATGCTGCAGCAGACGCGCGTGGAAACGGCCCTGCCCTACTTCCTGCGCTTTGTGGAGCGGTTTCCCACTGTGGAGGCGCTCGCCGCTGCCGAGGAAGCCGACGTGCTGAAGCTGTGGGAGGGACTGGGCTACTACAGCCGCGCGCGCAACCTGCTGCGCGGCGCCCGGCAGGTGATGGAGGAATTTGGCGGGGTCCTTCCCGACGACCCGGAGGAGTTGGCCCGCATCAAGGGCATCGGCCCGTATACGGCGGGGGCCATCCTGAGCATCGCCTACGGCCGGCCGGTGCCGGCCGTCGACGGCAATGTCCTTCGCGTCCTGTCCCGCCTTCTCCTTGTGGAGGAGGACGTGCAGAAGCCGGGGACCCGGCGGCTCTTTACCCAGCTGGCGGCGGCGTTGGTTTGCCCCGACGATCCGTCGGCCTTTAACCAGGGCCTGATGGAGCTGGGTGCCCTCGTGTGCACGCCGCGCGCGCCGAAATGCCTCCTGTGCCCGGTGCGCGAAGACTGTCGCGCTTACGCCGCCGGCCGGGAACGGGAACTTCCGGCAAAAGGGAAGCGGAAGGCCATCCCCACGGTGGACATGGTGGCGGCGGTGGTGTGGCGCGGCGCGGCCGTTTACGTCTACCGGCGCCCAGAAGGTGGCTTGCTGGGCGGATTGTGGGCCTTTCCCGACGGCGAGCGTCGCGCGGATGAGGCGTGGGAAGCGGCTGCGGCGCGCATCCTGCGCGAACGGTATGGGCTGGCCGTCGCCGTGAGCGGCCCGCTCCTCGACGTGGTGCACACCTTCAGCCATTGCCGCTGGAACCTGCGCGTCTTCCAATGCGCGTGGGTCGCGGGAGACGGCGCGGCCCCCGACGGGCGCTGGGTGGAGGTCGACAAGCTGGACGAATTGGCTTTTCCCGCGTCGCACAAGAAGATCGTCGCCGCCCTGGACGGCGAAACCGTTTCCGCGCGCAGGGGGGCTCTACGCTAAAAAGTGTGGATGCCAAGAAGGAAAAAGGCGGTCAGCGAGCCAAGG
>NZ_BMOF01000087.1 GCF_014646935.1 Calditerricola satsumensis
CTTCTAAAAGGCCTTTCTGTGCCTTTAACCGGCACGGGGCGTAAATAAGGTGAACGAAAAACCCTTCTTGTGCACTCGAGTGCGCGAGAAGGGTTTTGTTTTTGCGCAAAAGGTGGTGTCTGTCCCTAAAAGTTGATGCTGCGTTGTTCCCGCACTTGCTGCGTGAACACAGCGAGTGGGCTGGACAGCGCGATCCAGGAGCGTATTGGAAGTATATTCCAAAAGAAGGCAAACTCTACGAGGCAGCAGCACGCTACTTCGTAGAGGAACATGGAAAAGCATGCTTGGGAGGTGAGAAAGTGGACACCGGTTAATAGAGTTGGCCTGGCTGCTGTAGGGACAGAGAGACAAGAGAACATGGACGAGTAAGCCCGCTAGACCGACACCAACACCAACTTCGCAGGTCCGCGACGCTCGACGCCACCGAGCGGGCGCGGGCTGCCGCGACGCGACCTCACGGCTCGCCACCGTGGTGAACGTAGTCGCGGCGGGACTCGCCGCGTGCATCGAGAGGTGCTGGCGCGGTGGGGATGGGGGCTGGCCCGATGAGGGCCTTCTACCCACTGACATGGCCGAACATGGGCGACCCGGACAAGGTGCCGCGCGGCATGGCGCGCGGTGCTGGTCGGCAGCAAAGTGGTGATGCCCCAATGGGGCTAATCCATCCTGCGGGGGGATTCGGCGACGGCCCAACGCAGGCCCGGCGGGGGAGCTGGTGAGCAGTAATGTTCGCCGGCGAATAGCTCAACCCGTTAAAGGCCCGCCCACCAATGCGGGCGGCCAAAGCACTCCACACGTGGGAAGCAACCGGGTGAGGCAACAGAAAGCGGGCAGGCCCGAGAGCCTGAGGCGGCGGCGTACCGAAACCCTGCTGATCCGCGAGGACGCAGGGGAGTAAGGGGGAGCTTCCATGTTCTGCCCCGCGCGTCGCCAAAGACGCGCACAAGCCGCTTAGCTTAGAAAGGCGACCGCAGTCTGTTGCCGGAGCTGCCGACTAACGGGGGAAGGGCCGAACGGCGCGCCGAAGTCGGCGCGTGCGAGGTCTGGGAGCTGGCGCAAGTAGATCCCTTCGGGGGGCATTGGGCTGCGCGGGCAGTGGCCCATGCTGGCCGCACGGGAGTGGCGACCCGTGCATACAGGCCGTCGAAAGCGCCATCCGTAGGCGATTGTTGGTGTTGGGGCCAGCCCCGATGAGGGGCTGGCTGGCCTGGCGGCCGTCCCTTTTCATCTTTTTCAAGTTCACCGGGAGGTGACAGGATGGGGACTCGGTATCTGGCGGCAAGCTGGCAAGGACTCGTGCAGTATGTCGTTTATCTCGTTAGTAGGGGTTATTATTTCTACCATATAACGTACTTTCCATTAAAAAAGAAAGATAAATTCGCGGAAATAGACCGTAAATTGATAGGAAAATATAAAGCTGATCTTTCAAAGTTTCAACGTTATAGGCGGAAAGCCAAGGGCTTGGCAAACTTCGTGTATGTACGATGGCATAATATTGCTATTATTCTGCACACTTTGGGCGAGATCGAGGAGGGCATAGTGTACGATGACCAGTTTCACGACATCCGCGAAAGACCGCTCGAAATCAAGGTCAGCGATCTGACGGCGCTGGTGATCCGGATCATCGATGGCCGTGTGACGGTACGTTTGTCGCGGGAAACTTACGAGGGCCTCCGGATCGTGCTGTACGAGACTGCGAAGACAAAGGACAAGCAACTGATGCTGAATGAATTCCGCAAAATCGATGCTTTTCCATCTTGGGCGGGGATATTTGAACAGAAGCAAAATCTTGCCCGTTATCTAGTCAAACAAGCACGCCGGAATGAGGTCAAACTGACTTTGGGGGAGGTGCACATAACGCGCAAACGAACGCCAGTTCAGGTATTTGCAGAGCAAGAAATATGAGCACAACATCGGTGTGAACATCTGGCAAGCCAATAACCATTTTGCTAGCATTAAAAACGAGAAGACGGCCCGCGGTTCGGCAGCCCGGCCGTCTTCCCTCCATAGGGTGAGGTAAACCTCTTCAATTGTGGCGTGTTCATTATAACAGATTTAGACACGCCTGAGAAGAGGGCCCTCACCCTGTACGGAGGTACAAGGGAGGAGGGCTTTTATGTTTGCAGCAAACGCAGCAAAAACCATCGACATCGCAGCCGCTAGAGCACGGAGACAACGACTGATCGCCGAGGCGCGCAATCTCTCGCGGTTTGGCAGCTTGGCTGCTTTCGAAGCGGCCATCAACGCCTTTGTGGCAGCATACGGCGGGTATCTAAAGCCGTCGGAGCAGGCTTATCTGCGCTATCTAGTCCAGAAAGCCCGTCTCGTCCCGGGCGTTATCTGGGCGCGGGTAGAGACGATCGCTAAAGAAACCGGCCTTGGCGTCCGCACCATCTACGCCGTGCAGCGGCGTTTGGAACAGCTCGGCATCATCCAGCGCGTCCAGCGTCGCCGTACTGACGGACACCAAGGCAGCTCGTTTACTGTCGTGCTTCCTTTTCGCAGTCTGCCACGCAGTCTGGATTGCAGTCTGGACGAAGCCGAAAATCCGCGTAAGGACAAGCATTTCGGGCCATTTTTGGGGGGCGAATATATAAGGAGTAAGGATGAAGTAAACAAGAAAGAGATAAAGAACGTTCAAATGACGAGGGACGTTCAAGGTCAAAACGACAGGGACAGAGGAACACGCGATGTGCCTCTGCGGTTCGCTGTAGCCGCTAAACAAGGCCGTTTGCCGGTGAAAAAGCTGTGGAATAGGGTACGGCTGGCGGCACGGCGCATGGGCCTTGATCCGACTACTAATGACGTGATTCAGGTAGCCGTGAAAACGCTGCGGGCCAACTTGCGCAGCCTGCGTGCGGGCAAGGTGTACGGCGATTTTGCAGGCTATTTCTATCGCTCGATGATCCACCAGCTTGCTATCTACCGTCGTCGCACTAATGCCAGCATTTATGACTGGCTTGGGACGTCAAAGGCTGTTGCTGAAGCTGTTGCAGCCGTACAAGAGGTCGCTGCTGCCGTTGCCCATCAGGAACGCATGGAGGCCCTTGATGGCTATGAGGAGCGACAGGAGCGCCGTATTGCTGATGATCCAGAACTCTTGGCGTTGCTGATGGAGTTGGAGGTGCGTAAGAACGCGATGTGACAAATAAAAAGGCGGCGCAATGCGCCGCAGACAGGTTGTGAGGCTATTTCCTTTGTATGTACAATCGCGTATAGTTGCCCTCTGACGTGCTTTTTGTGCCGGGCAAAGGGTTTTGATTACTCACTGTCAAAAAGACGCTCAGAAGCCAAATATGGCCGCCGTTTTTCACCGGGAAACGCGCGAAGCCGCCACTTTCCTGCCTCGATATCGTCGTGTCTTAGAGCACAATCGAGCAAGTTAAGGAATCGGGAAAATCGAGGACGTGTGCAAAGGCAATTCCTCGAGTTGTGCCGGTGTCGGTTTTACATAGTGTAGCCGACCATCTCTGTATGCCTACTCGAAAAAATGTATGAACGGGAGGGAATTACCCTCCCGTTCATACCCAATGAACGGTTGCTTCTGCAACCCGATGCCCCTCCCAAAATGGGGCCCCATCCTAATTGTGAACCCAAACAGTACAGTTCAAACGTGGCAATTTAAGCGTAACCGATCAGGTGTCTTTTGTCAAGTCTGACCAGGCTC
>NZ_BMOF01000088.1 GCF_014646935.1 Calditerricola satsumensis
CTTTGTTGACATACTAGAAACTACGTGCTATAATTCACGTGTGAGGTGGTCGCGATGGCGGGGAAAAACGCGCTGCTTGACATCCGGCGGACGCTGGAAGCCCACATCGGTCAGCGCATTGTGCTGCGGGCAAACGGCGGCCGCAAAAAGATGATCGAGCGCACGGGGATTTTGGAACAGACCTACCCTTCCGTGTTTATCATCAAACTGGATGAAGACCGGCACGCCTTTAAACGGGTCTCCTACAGCTACACGGACATCCTTACGGAAAACGTCGAGCTCACCGTTTGTAAGGATGGGAAAGACATTCGCATCACCTACCCCTCGCAGTAACCCGTCGGGTTGCTGCGCGTTTTTTTGTGCATACTAGGTCTACCGGCGGCGCAAAAGGAGGCGTTTGGCCATGCCACGCAGGCGTCGCGGCGTCATGTCCGAGGAGCTGAAGCTGGAATTGGCCAAGGAACTGGGCATTTACGACACGATCCAGCGCGAAGGATGGGGGGGCATCACCACCCGTGATGCCGGGAATCTCGTCAAAAAGGCGATCGAAATTGCGGAACGCGCGCTGGTCGCCCGTCAAGCAGGCACCGGTTCATAACGCCGCCGGAAAGCCGGGGATTGTTTCCCCGGCTTTTTTGCGTTAAAATAGACGAATTATGACGGGCAAGAGGGTGACGTGCCGTGATTACGGTGAAAGCACCGGCAAAAATCAATCTCACCCTGGACGTGATCGGCAAACGAGAGGACGGCTATCATGAAGTCGAGATGGTGATGACCACCATCGATTTGGCCGACCGCATTGACGTCGCCCTGACGGACCAGTCCGGCATTGCCGTGGATTGCACGGCGGCCTACGTGCCGACCGATGCGCGCAACCTCGCCTATCAAGCGGCGGCCCTGATGAAGGAAGCGTACGGCATTCGCCAGGGCATTGCCATCCGGATCGACAAGCGCATCCCCGTCGCCGCCGGGCTGGGCGGGGGCTCGAGCGACGCGGCGGCGGTCCTTCGCGCGCTGGATGCGTTGTTGGGGCTGAACGTGTCGCGCGAGGAGCTGGCTGCCCTCGGGGCGCGCATCGGCTCCGACGTGCCGTTTTTCGTATACGGCGGCACGGCCGTGGCCCGGGGACGTGGCGAGCGAATCGAGCCCGTGCCCGCGCCGCCGCCGTGTTGGGTTGTGCTGGCCAAACCGCCCCTCGCCGTCTCCACGGCCGATGTCTACCGCGCCCTGCGCCTGGATGCCATCGATCAGCCGCCGACGACGGCGGCCATGGTCGACGCGCTCAACCGGCAGGATTTTGCCGCCGTCTGTCGTTCCCTCGGCAACATGCTGGAAGCGGTGACCTTCTCGCTTCATCCGGAGGTGCGCAAGCTGAAGGAGCGCATGCAGGCCTTTGGCGCCGAGGGGGTGCTCATGTCCGGCAGCGGGCCCACCGTCTTCGCCCTCACGCAGCAGCTTTCGCGGGCCCGCCGCATCACGAATGCCTTGCGCGGCTTTTGTCGCGACGTGTACCTGGTGCGCCTGTTGGGCGATGAACGGCAACGCGCGTGACATTCTGGCGTATGGGGGATCGGGCCATGTCCAAAATTCGGAGGAGTGCACGACTGGTCGACATTACGCACGAGCTCTTGACGCGACCGCACACGCTGATTCCGCTGACCTTCTTTGCCGAGCGGTACGAAGCGGCCAAATCGTCGATCAGCGAAGATTTGGCCATCGTGAAGGAGGTCTTTGAGAAGAACGGCATCGGCCATTTGCTGACGGTCGCCGGCGCCGCGGGTGGTGTCAAGTTTGTCCCCTACATGCCCAAGGAAAAGGCCCTTGCGGAGATCCGCGCCATCCTTCGCCGCCTGGAAGATCCGGATCGCCTCCTTCCCGGTGGCTATCTCTACATGACCGATGTGCTGGGGGAACCGCGAACGCTGCGCCAAATCGGCTGCATGTTTGCCACCGTCTTCGCCGATTGCCAGGCCGACGTGGTGATGACGATGGAGACGAAGGGCATTCCGCTCGCCCACGCCACGGCGGAATTCCTGAACCTCCCCGTGGTGGTCGTCCGCCGCGACAACAAGGTGACGGAAGGGTCGGCGGTGAGCATCAACTACGTCTCCGGTTCCTCGAAGCGCATTCAGACGATGTCCCTGTCCCGACGGGCGCTGACCGAATCGGCGCGCGTGCTCATCATCGACGACTTTATGAAGGCGGGCGGCACGATCCGCGGGATGATCGACCTGCTCCAGGAATTCCAAGCCCACGTGGTGGGCATCGGCGTGTTCGTGGAAAGCGCCTATGCCGAGGAACGCCTGGTCGACAGCTATGTCTCCCTGGCGCGCCTGACTGAGGTGGACGTGCGCGAGCGCCGCATTCGCCTGGAGCCGGGCAATTATTTCGCGTGACGCGGAGGCGGCCGCATCCTTGACAGGCGTCCGGTGTGCCGTTACCCTTCGGATTGAAACGCATCGTGCAAGGAGGCGAGATCCATGGAGCGCATTCACACCGACAAGGCCCCGGCGGCCATCGGCCCGTACGCGCAGGCGGTGCGGGTGGGCAACCTGCTGTTTACCTCGGGTCAAATTCCGCTTCGGCCGGACGGCACGCTGGTTGAAGGGGGCGTTGCCGAGCAGACCAAACAGGTGTTGGAGAACCTGCGCGCCATTGTGGAGGCGGCGGGCGGAACCCTCGCCAACGTGGTGAAGACGACGGTGTACCTCCGGGACATGAACGCGTTTGCGGCCATGAACGAGGTGTACGCGCAATACTTTGGGGAGCACCGCCCGGCGCGTTCCACGGTGCAGGTGGCACGCCTGCCGAAGGATGTGGCGGTGGAAATCGAGGCGATCGCCGTTTTGCCGGAATGAAGGAATTGAGGGAAAAATCGCGAAGATTTTTCGACACGAGCAGGAATGTCCACCACCGGCGCCGAAGGGGATAGGGGCACAATCCCCGATCAAGGTGGTGAACGGCGTGGAGATCACCGATGTGCGGATGCGGCGCGTGTCGGCGGAGGGGCGGATGAAGGCCATCGCGTCGGTCACGTTTGACAACGAGTTCGTCGTCCACGACATCCGCGTGATCGACGGCAAGAGCGGGTTGTTTGTGGCCATGCCCAGCAAACGGACGCCGGACGGGACCTATCGCGACATCGCCCACCCCATTTCGTCGGCCATGCGCGCGAAAATCCAAGAGGCCGTGCTGGCCGCATACGCGCGCATGGCGGCGGTGGACGAACAAGGCGAGCAACAGCAGGCGGGGGCCTAACTGCTGTCGGAGGACTTCGGGGGAAGTCCTCCTTTTTTGCGTTGCAGGCGGCGAGGGCATGAAGGCATTGCCCCGTGTCAACTCACATAAAAACCTAACCGAAGTGAAGCCGGTCACTCACGAGAAAATCT
>NZ_BMOF01000089.1 GCF_014646935.1 Calditerricola satsumensis
CCCTTGGCTCGCTGACCGCCTTTTTCCTTCTTGGCATCCACACTTTTTAGCGTAGAGCCGTTTGATTTCCGCCGCCTCCGCCCACACTATCCGTAGCCCTGTCCTGTCGCGCAGGGAACCTACCGGTTGGAAGGAGGCGACCGTATCATGGCGATCCTGGAAATCAGCGTCACGCCGGTGGGCACGGGAAGCCCCAGCTTCAGCTCCGTCGTCGCCGCCGCCTGCCGCGCCATCGAGGCGAAGGGGCTGCCCTATCAGGTGACGCCGACGGCGACGGTGATCGAAGGCCCCCTGGACCAGCTCCTCGCCTGCGTCCAGGACGTGCACCGCGCCTGCCTGCAAAGCGGCGCCACCCGCCTCGTCACGCACATCACCATCGACGACCGGCAGGACAAGCCGCTGACGATGATCCAGCAGGTCGAAACGGTGCGCGAGCAGCTGCACTGACGCGCGCCCTTTTTCGGCACGTGCCTGCCCTCGCGCGCGACCGCAGCCCGGCCTTAGGCGCCGGGCTGCGCGTCTTTTTTCGTCCGCGCCTCCTCCAAAATGGTGGCCACGACCGCGTCAACCGGTTGCGGGCCGAGGTCGCCCACGCCGCGCTTGCGCACCGCGACGGTGCCGCTTTCAGCCTCGTTCTTCCCGACGACGAGCATGTAGGGGATTTTCATCAGCTGCGCCTCGCGAATCTTGTAGCCGATCTTCTCGTTCCGCTCGTCCAGCTCCACGCGGATGCCGGCTTGGGCCAGCTTGTCGCGCACCTGGCGCGCGTAGGGCACCTGGGCGTCGGTGATGGTGAGGATGCGCGCCTGCACCGGCGCCAGCCACACCGGGAAGGCCCCCTTGTAGTACTCGAGGAGGAAGGCGACGAAGCGCTCCATCGTGCCGACGATCCCGCGGTGGATCACCACCGGGCGGTGCGGCTTGCCGTCCTCGCCGATGTACTCGAGGCCAAAGCGCTCCGGCAGGTGGAAATCAAGCTGCACCGTGGAGAGCGTCTCGTCCTTGCCCGTCGCCGTACGCACCTGCACGTCCAGCTTCGGGCCGTAGAAGGCCGCCTCCCCTTCCGCCTCCACATAATCGAAGCCCAATTCCTCCATGGCCTCGCGGAGCATGCCCTGGGCCAGCTCCCACATTGCGTCGTTCTGCACGTACTTCTCCTTGTCGTTCGGGTCGCGGTACGACAGGCGGAACCAGAAATCGCGGATGCCGAAGTCGTCGTACACGGCGAGGATCAGCTTGACGACGTTGGTGAACTCCTCTTTGATCTGGTCCGGACGGCAGAAGATGTGGGCGTCGTTGAGCGTCATCGCCCGCACGCGGTGCAGCCCGGTCAGCGCCCCCGACATCTCGTAGCGGTGCATCGTCCCCAGCTCGGCGATGCGGATGGGCAGCTGCCGGTAGCTGCGCACCTCCTGCTTGTACACCATCATGTGGTGCGGGCAGTTCATCGGGCGGAGCACCAGCTCCTCGTTGTCCATCTTCATCGGGGGATACATGTTCTCGTGGTAGTGCTCCCAGTGCCCGGAAATCTTGTACAGCTCCACGTTAGCCAGGTGCGGCGTGTAGACGTGCTGGTAGCCAAGGGCCAGCTCCTTGTCGACGATGTACCGCTCGATGATCCGCCGCACCGTGGCCCCGTAGGGGAGCCAGATGGGCAGGCCCTGCCCCACTTCCGGGGAGAAGGTGAAGATCTTCAGCTCCTTGCCCAGCTTGCGGTGGTCGCGCTCCTTCGCTTCCTCCAGCTGCTTCAGGTACGCCTCCAGCTGGCTCTGCTTGGCCCACGCCGTGCCGTAGACGCGCTGGAGCATCGGCCGGCGGGAGTCGCCGCGCCAGTAGGCCCCGGCCACCGAGAGGAGCTTGAACACCTTGATCTTGCCCGTCGACGGCACGTGCGGCCCGCGGCAGAGGTCGAAGAATTCACCCTGTTCGTAGATCGTGATCGGCTCGCCCTCGGGAATCTCGTCGATCAGCTCCAGCTTCAGGTGGTCGCCGATGGCTTCGTACAGCCGCTTGGCCTCCTCCCGCGTCACCACGCGGCGGCGCACCGGCAGGTCCTCCTGCACGATCTTGCGCATCTCCGCCTCGATCTTCTCCAGGTCCTCCGGCGTGAGCGGCTGGGGCACGTCCATGTCGTAGTAGAAGCCGTTTTCGATGACCGGCCCCACGCCCAGCTTCACCTTGTCGGCCCCGTAGAGCCGTTTCACCGCCTGGGCCAAAAGGTGCGCCGCGCTGTGACGCAGCACCTCGAGGCCCTCCGGCGAGTCGGCGGTGACGATCTCCACCGCCGCGTCCTCTTCCACCGGCGTGGAGAGGTCCACCAGCTTCCCGTTCAGCTTGCCGGCCACGGCCGCCTTCTTCAGGCCGGGCCCGATCGACGCGGCGATCGCCTCCAGCGTGACGCCGCGCTCGTAGGTGCGCACCGAACCGTCGGGCAACGTCACCTGCACCGTCATGGCCCTCGCTCCTTTCGTCGTCGTGTGTGCTGTTGGCAGCTTTCCAAAACAAAAAACACGCCCATCCATAGGGACGAGCGTGTCGTGGTTCCACCCTACTTCGGCAGGCCGGCGGCGCATGCCGCGCGCTTCTGGCGCAACACCATGAGGCGCATCCGCCACATTTCTGGCCGCGCGCACAGGCCCAAACGGCACGCCACTGGTGCGGCTTTGGCCTGCCCTTCTTTGCGATAACGGCGCAACACCGCCGGCAAGCGGATACTCCGGGGCCTTCCGCGGTACCGCGCTCTCTGGGCACCCGTTTCCCCGCCGCTGCTCCGAGGGGGTGAACCCGCTCCCCGTGTTGAGGGGCTTCCAGCCGCAGGCCCCTCTCTCTGGGAACCGTGGGAACGGATCCGTGGCCTCGTCATCGCATTCCCCGTATCGTCGTGTCGTGATCTATTTTACCGCATTTGTGCCATACGTCAACGTTTTTCGGGCTCTAGGTCAATAATTGTGGATGCGAGGTCAACCAAGCCAAGGGAACAAAAGCGAG
>NZ_BMOF01000090.1 GCF_014646935.1 Calditerricola satsumensis
GGCGCGCCGCCAGCGTTCGTCCTGAGCCAGGATCAAACTCTCCATGCAAACCCGCCGGCACAGGTCGCCTCCGGACCACGCGCCCGGTTGCGACCCCTCCTCCGGCGGCCATGAAGCGCTTGTCCGAAATCCCGGCCGCGTCGGCTGCGCTGCTTCCGTTTTCAAGGAACCGTCGCCTTGTTGCCGCGCCCTCTCGCGCGGCGGGGATTCCATTACTTAAAATATCATAACACAACACAAAGATCAAGATGCAATTTTTATCTTTTTCGTCGGTGGTGTGCTTCTTTCACAATGCGACACACATTTATGGTTTTATCACAACCCTTGCATGACTGTCAAGAGGATCCCGGCGCGCGGTTCGGACCTTTCCCGGAAACGTCGCCTCGACCTGCACGAAAAAACGCGAACGGGTCACTCCCGCTCGCGCATCAACGGGAACAAGAGCACGTCGCGAATCGACGGGGAATCGGTAAGCAGCATGACCAACCGGTCGATGCCGATGCCGAGCCCGCCGGTGGGCGGCATGCCATACTCCAACGCCTCGAGAAAGTCCTCGTCCATCATGTGCGCCTCCTCGTTCCCCGCCTCCCGCTCGCGCAGCTGGGCCTCGAAGCGCTCCCGCTGGTCAATCGGGTCGTTCAACTCGGAGAAGGCGTTGGCATGCTCGCGCCCGACGATAAAGAGCTCGAAGCGATCGGTAAAGCGCGGATCGGCGGCGTTCTTCTTCGCCAGGGGGGAGACCTCCACGGGATGGCCATACACAAAGGTGGGCTGGATGAGCTTGTCCTCCACCTTTTGCTCAAAAAACTCGTTGACGATGTGGCCGAACGTCATGTTCGGCCGCACCTCGACGCCGTGGGCTCGGGCCAATTGATGCGCCTCGGCGTCGGTCATCGGGCGGCTGAAGTCAACGCCGACGTGCTCCTTGATCAGGTCAACCATCGACGCGCGCCGCCACGGCGGGGTCAGGTCGACGGTGTGGCCCTGGTAGGTGATCACCGTCGTGCCCAGCACCGCAGTGGCCACGTAGGCGATCATCTCCTCCGTCAGCGCCATCATGTCGTGATAGTCGGCATAGGCCTCGTACAGCTCGAGCATGGTGAACTCGGGGTTGTGCTTCGTCGAAATGCCCTCGTTGCGGTAGACGCGGCCGATCTCGTACACCTTTTCCATCCCGCCGACGATGAGCCGCTTCAGGTGCAGCTCGAGGGCGATGCGCAAGTACAGATCCATGTCCAGGGCGTTGTGATGGGTGATAAACGGACGGGCCGCCGCGCCGCCGGCCACCGTATGCATCGTCGGCGTTTCCACCTCGTAAAACCCGCGGTCGTCGAGGAAGCGCCGAATGGCCTGAATCACCTTCGTGCGGATCTCGAAGGTGCGCTTCACCTCGGGGTTCATGATCAGGTCGAGGTACCGCTTGCGGTAGCGAGTCTCGACGTCTTTCAGCCCGTGGAACTTTTCCGGCAGCGGGCGGAGCGATTTGGTCAAGAGGACGAACTCGCGGGCGCGAACCGTCGTCTCCCCTTTGTTCGTCTTGAACACGGTGCCCTTTACGCCCACGATGTCGCCGATGTCGCACGTCTCAAAGAGGGAGTAGGTCTCGTCCCCCACGTCGTCAAGCCTGACATAGATCTGGATACGTCCGGTGCGATCCTGCACGTGGCCGAAACCGGCCTTGCCGTGGCCGCGCTTGGCCATCAGCCGCCCGGCGATGATCACCTCGGGCTGCCGCTGCTCCAGCTCCTCCTTGGTCAAGCCGCCGTACGCATCGTGAATCGCCTGGGCATGATGCGTCCGCACAAACTTGCCCCCAAACGGATCGATCCCCTTCTGGCGGAGGGCCTCCAGCTTCTCGCGGCGCACGCGCAGGAGTTCGTTGCGTTCGGTGTCCGTCGTCATGCTCGCCCTTCACTCCTCCCGTTACGGAAAACGACGCGAGCCACTCCCCGGCGCCCACACCGGGGGCGGATTGCTCGCGTCTTGCGCCCCCTTCCTCGTCGGGATCATTTCTTGATGTCGACGATCTCGTACTGGATGGTGCCCGCCGGCGCCTGCACTTCCACGATGGCCCCCTTCGGCTTCCCCAGGAGCGCCTTGCCCACGGGCGACTCGTTGGAGATTTTGTTGGCCATCGGATCGGATTCCGCCGAGCCAACAATCGTATACTCGACGATCTCGTCAAACTCGAGATCGCGCAGCTTCACCGTCGAGCCGATCGTCACGACGTCGGTGCCCACGTCGTCGCTCTGGATCACGCGGGCGTTGCGCAACATCTTTTCAAGGGTGATGATGCGCCCCTCGATGAAGGCTTGCTCGTTTTTGGCGTTCTCGTACTCCGAATTTTCGCTGAGATCGCCATAGCTGATCGCCGTTTTGATCCGTTCGGCCACCTCGCGCCGCTTGACCGACTTGAGGTACTCCAGCTCCTCCTCCAGTTTTTTCAGCCCGTCGGGCGTCAGGATCACTTCTTTTTCGGACATCGGACCATTCCCCCGTTGCGTTAAGAATTTCCATAAGGATTATATGTTACGGTGGTGAAGGCCATTCGGTTCGCGACGCCCTTTCGCGCCGCCCCCACCCACACTTCACACATGCTTCCTGCCGATGCGCTTGTTCCAATCCCGACGACAAGCATGGTCGTATTGTAAGGAAATCCGCCCCCGCTGTCAACGAACCGCAATCACTCAGCTAAAATCTAACCGAAGGGAGACTGGATCACTCACATCGAAATC
>NZ_BMOF01000091.1 GCF_014646935.1 Calditerricola satsumensis
CCAATATTCAACTTATAATCAACAAATAGGAAATAATTCTGATTTCGCCGAGGGAGTAAACGTGCGAATGGGTGAGCAAAACGAAGAAAATAGCTTTTTGCTTGAGGGAGGTTAAGAAAAACAGGGCGCCATGCCCTTAATTTCTTCTCTTTATTGTTTACAGACGACAAGAAAACTCCCTCGGCTGCATTGGCACCGAGGGAGTTTGTCTGCAGTCTGAAAGAGGGGGCAATCGCCCCCTCTTTTTTGCTACCTAATTGCTGCGCCCAACTCAAAAAGTTTTTTTGTTGCTTCTAAGTACTTTTGGTAATCGCGATTCGCTTTGGCCTGTTCTAAAAGTGTTTTCACTTCGGTGAAGTATTGACGGACGTCAGGGTTGTCTTTGCTTAAATTCAAAATTTGGTTAACTCGTTTAAGTTTCCGATCAAGGTCGATGACAACTTGTTCCCATGCACCATCATCTACTATGTTTTCGGTTTGCCCGAAAAATTCGTCATAGTTAGGCCACCCGATCCCGCCGGGGACTCCTTGGGCGTTAACGCCATCGAATGCGATGTCACTGAGATACCCTCGAACTGCCGACGTCACTTTATCGGGCGGAATCGGAACGTCAACCGGTTTGGCTTCCATCGTACCGTCTAGCCCGATCATGATGCCGTCTTCGTATTCGATGGTACCGTTTTTGACTTTCATTCCTTCTTCTACGGGCGGTGTAGTTTCTAAAGATTCATCCACTTCATTAATTTGGTCTTTGTAATCATCTTTTAGTTTCGCTCCCGCTTCCTCTTCCCAAAAACCGTTGCACCCGCTAACTGTGGCTATGACACTCGTTGCCAAAACAACGGTAAGAATGAGTTTTTGAACCCGCATGAGATTCCTCCCCTTGGATGTTAATTCGATCTACCACGTTTCAACCCTATTATACAGATCCTACCTCTACAAGTAAACCGGAACCAGTCCCGTATTGCCAAGGGTTGACTATTGGTTCCGTATGTGGTACCATATAAGCGAAAGGAGGTGAATCATGGCAGGGGTAGAGAAGCTGATACAAAAAATGAAAGACCGCCCGAACAGCATTCGCTTCGATGAAGTGGTCAAAGTCCTCCGCGCGTTCGGGTACGAGGTGGTCAGGATCAGAGGGTCTCACCACCAATTCCGAAACGCCGCGGGGAACACGTTCACAAGCCCGAAGCGAAACCCTGTTTGAGCGGTGTACGTCAAGCAAGTGCTCCGCCTGATAGGGAGGGCGTAAGTCCTCCCTATCCCCCTACATTTAGTTTACCCCTGCCTCCCCTGAATGGCAAACGTGGAGAAGAAGGACCTTCAATACTATCTTGACTTGCCCTACACCATCATGTTGCAAAAAATCCGCGATGAAAGCGGGGAGTATTACTTCGCCCGTGTGCTGGAGCTCGACGGATGCCAGAGCGACGGGGACACGCCCGAGGAAGCGCTGAAAAACATCCGAGAGGCCATGGAAGGGTATCTGGAAGTTAAGCTGGAGTATGGCGACCCGATTCCTGAGCCGGTCCCGGAAAGCCAAGCTTACAGCGGCCAGTTCCGCATCCGAATTCCCAAGAGCCTGCACCAGCGCTTGGTCATCGAGGCGCAGCGCGAGGGGGTGTCGCTTAACCAATACGTCTTGTATAAGTTGAGCAAGTAAGGGAACCCCGGCATCGGCCGGGGCTTTTCGTCAAAAGCCGTCGTGTTTCGGCAAAGGATTCGACCCGCTGTGTGGGGAAGTACACCCACGAGGTGGGGGGCATGGCGGTTCGGAACCGGCTAAAGGAACTTAGACACGACCACCGGATGAACCAAGTGGAATTCGCAGACTATTTAGGAGTCAACCGCCAATTGTATAACAGATGGGAGAAGCAAGCGGTGCAGCCAAGTTTGGAATGGGTGCTTAAGATTGCCAAGCGTTTAGGCAAGCCGGTTGAGGAGATCGTCTATTTGGAAGAGGAAGACGTGGAGGGTGTTGAATAGCCCTCCATTGTTTTTCGGCTTGTCTGTCGCAGGCGACAAAATTTTATTGTCATGGGTGTCAATTTTTTCGACACGGCTACCATGTGGTAGTCCGGCACATCGAAAAACCACCCGCTGACATCGTATGCCTTCCGCTGGCCGGCGATGAAAGGAGGGAGCGCCGTGGACGAGCGAAAAGTGCGCGCCGTCGCAAGAAAGATCGAAGCCGCTTTGAACGACTTCTGCTTCGCTGAGTGCCAGTTGCGAATTTGCGATGGTTGCCCGGTGGACGCGGCGCTCCAGTACGCGTGCGAGTTGAGCAGCGCGCGGCGATACGAAAGCCATGCAGACATCTGTCGGTACTACCGGGCGGTCGAAAGTCAACCTGGCAGTGCTGAAATGTCAATGCCCCGGCGTGTGTCGGGGGCTTTTTTGTTTGGAGAGAATTATTATCGTATTGTATAAATAATTCAGACTTGATATTAGTTGCTGATTTTTGTACAATATATCTGCGAAAATTTAAGGGGAGGAGTGGTCCACAATGAATTTTAAGACGAAACTTCTTGTCTAATTCGCTTTTACTTTAATCATTTGTTCTCTGTTTTCAATCCATAGTTTTGCCATGGCTGCACCAGACGTGGATCAAGTCCAAATCTCTGTGTAAAATTGCCCCTCGGCTCGAACGGGCTTATCCCAAGA
>NZ_BMOF01000092.1 GCF_014646935.1 Calditerricola satsumensis
CGCACGCGGCGCACCACTTCGTCCATCGCCGGGTGGAGGCTGGCCCCGGCCACCAGCACACAGCCGGCGCTCACCTCGGGGGCGGCCGCGGCCATGCGGTCGTAGGCCCCGTCGGCCAGGCACAGCGCGGCGCCGTGGGCGCGGAAGCGGGCAAAGGCGCGCCGCACGTCGGCCGTCGTCGGCGTGCCGGCCAGCTTCAGCTCGCCCGCCTCCTCCAGGCGCACGAGCAGCGTGTCGCCGAAGGGCACCGTCGCCTTGAGCCGCTCCAGCACGGTGTAGCGCGCCCGGCATTCCGCCAGGGCATAGGCGGCAACGGCGGCCAGGGTGCCGGCCGGTGCGCGCACCGGCGGTTTGGCCCGTCCCGTCCACGCATCGGCCTTCTCCCCGTCGACGCCCACGCTGACGAGGCCGACGGACAGTCCGGCGGCGGCGCACTCGGCCACGAGGTGGTTCAGCACCGTCGTCTTCCCCGCGTTCTTGGCCAGCCCAATCACCGCCACGCTGGCGGCGTCAGCTGCCCGTATGCGCTTCAGGAGCATGGCCGCACGCGCCGGCCTCCCCGTCGGCGGGTTTCAACTCGCCCAGGTACCGCTTGAACCGCTCGGGCACGGGCACGTCCTTGTACGTTTCGCGCCGCTTTTCGCGGGCCAGCTCGGCCGGCGCAAGGCTCATCCGCTCGTCGCGCAGGATGGCCGCCACGCCGACATGCTGGCCCTTCGCCGCCCGGCAGTAGGCGCAGTTCTCCTCGTCGTGGGGCCGGTAGTGCTTCGGCTCCGGGTAGGCCGTGATCACGCCCTCATAGTTGCGCAGCACCACCTTGTCGGCGCTGTACGAGACGACGTAGTTGGGCATAACCGGGATCTTGCCGCCACCCCCCGGGGCATCGACGACGAAGGTGGGCACGCAGTAGCCCGAGGTGTGGCCGCGCAGGTGTTCAATGATCTCGATGCCCTTCGCCACCGGGGCGCGGAAGTGGCCGATGCCTTCCGACAGGTCGCACTGGTAGAGGTAGTAGGGCCGCACGCGCACCTTCACCAGCTCGTGCACCAGCTTCTTCATGATGTTGGGGCAATCGTTGACCCCGGCGAGGATCACCGACTGGTTGCCGAGGGGCACCCCGGCGTCGGCCAGCATCTCGCAGGCCCGGCGCGCCTCGGGCGTCAGCTCCTTCGGATGGTTGAAGTGGGTGTTGATCCAGATGGGGTGGTACTTGCGGAGGATGGCGCACAGCTCCGGCGTGATGCGCTGCGGAAAGACCACCGGCGCCCGCGTTCCGAGGCGGATGATCTCCACGTGGGGAATCTTGCGCAGCTCGCTCAAGAGGTACTCGAGGATGCGGTCGTTGACGAGAAGCGCGTCGCCGCCGGACAGAAGCACGTCGCGGATTTGCGGCGTGCGCCGAATGTACTCCAAGCAGGCGTCCATCTGCTTTTTCGGCACGCCCATGCCGATCTGCCCGGAAAAGCGGCGCCGCGTGCAATAGCGGCAGTACATCGAGCACTGGTTGGTGATAAGGAAGAGCACCCGGTCGGGATAGCGATGGGTAAGGCCCACCACAGGCGAGTCGGTGTCCTCGTGGAGCGGATCTTCCATGTCGTACTGCGTCTTCAGGATCTCCGCCGACACCGGAACGGCCTGCTTGCGGATCGGGCAATTCGGGTCGTCGGGATCCATCAGCAGGGCGTAATACGGGGTGATGTTCAAGGGAATGGTCTGCGACGAGATGCGCACCCCTTCCTCTTCGTCCGGCGTCAGGTTGATCACCTGCTTCAATTCGTCCAGCGTGCGGATGGTGTGGGTGAGCTGCCACAGCCAGTCGTTCCACTGCGCCTCCGTCACGTCTTTCCACAGCGGAATCTCCCGCCAATCGCGCATCGCCCATCCTCCCTTTCCATTCGGATGAAATCGGGTTGGCGTCCCGCCGCAATCCCCGACGCGATCGTTGCGAGCGGCGACGCGGCGGGCCTGCCCGCCGTCACGCCGTCAGTTCCGCAAAAAGGGCCCGCAGCGCCGGGTCGCGGCGCACCCAATCGAGGGCCAGCTCGGCATGCCCCTTGGCGTAGCCGTTTCCCATGAAGAGCCGCACGTCCTTCCCCACGCCTTCCGCGCCCAGTGCCGCCTGGGAGAAGCTCGTCGCCATGCTGAAGAACAGCACCGCCCCGCCGTCGCGGCAGGCCAAGATCGCGGCCATCTCGGCGTTGGGCACGCTGACGCAGCTGATGACCACGTCGCACAGGCGGCCCGCCGTCGCCTCCTCCACCGCCGCGAGCACCTCGGTGGCCTGGGTGGCGTCAAGGGCGAGGACGGCATCGGCCACGCCGAGGCGCTCGATGCGGCGCCGCCCCGCCTCGCCAACCTCCACGGCCAGCACGCGCCCCGCCGGCCCGGTCCGGCGCCGCGCTTCGGCCAAGCAGAGCAGCCCGGACCGCAATCACTCAGCTAAAATCTAACCGAAGGGAGACTGGATCACTCACATCGAAATCTT
>NZ_BMOF01000094.1 GCF_014646935.1 Calditerricola satsumensis
CCCTTGGCTCGCTGACCGCCTTTTTCCTTCTTGGCATCCACACTTTTTAGCGTAGAGCCGTCTGACCAGGTTTGTTTTGGCAAGTTCTTATGGCTAGATGTTTTCGTAGCTTATCTGTGATCATTTTCATTACATGATCATTTAACTTTCCAACTTTCCTTCCTAGGCGGGCTTTATCAATAGTCGTGATATCCGCTATTTTAACTAATGAAATCTTATTAGGTTGACCTTCGTCAAAGTCATCTGGATAAATTTTATGGTATATGTTTTTGTCGTACCTTTTATTTTGCTTATATCCCGTCATAGGCAACACAATCGTTTTCTCACTATAAGTATTCCCTCTGTCGTTTTGAATTATTAAAACAGGATGCCATGAATTAAATTCCGAACCTACATTACTACCCAATTCGGCCATATAAATTTCTCCTCTTACAGGCCGAATTGGATGGCATTTATTCTTGTCATTATGTTTTTGATGGCGATATTGCATTGCTTTGTCGTGGAGATCTAACTGTATACTAATCCATTCAACAATTTCTAAGGCTTTATGAAAGTTATCCTTATTGATTTTAGATAAGAAATCATTAAATTTAATTTTTAATTGGCTAATAGGCAATGGAGTATTTTGATCTTGATCTTGATTCAATTCTTGATCCAATAAAGTATTTTGATCTGAAGAACTTGGTTTCTGACTATGTACTGTAACATTTTCCGTCATCCGTTTGTACCTCCTTAAAGTTAAAATAAAAAAACGTTGCTTAATTTTTTACTACATCATCTTACAATGATTGTCAATCCACGTGGCCAACCATACTTAAGGTACGATTATAATCGTACCTTAAGTATGGTTGGCCATGTTAAATCGCAATGTGCAACGCCAGAACGTAGCAAGCGGCTTCGCCGAAGAGTTCGAAGAGAGAATCAGCGCGTAACATCCGACTAGTTGAAGGCAATGAAAGTCTTTGACCTTGCTAACACGGCAATGCCGATTAGAAAAAATCGGCGCAGAAATTCCGCGCCGATGAGAGGGGTATTTCGTTCTTAGCGCATTTATTTTCCAGTTTTTTTCTGTGATGTCCCATAATCTTTACTGTGTTAACTGTAGCGGTGATGGTTGCATCCGTCGAAGACGATTTTTGGCCGTTTTCGGCCGTTTTGGCTGATTTCCACTTGGGCGAAACAGGGGCATTTTGACCATTATTGCGGAAAGGTCAAACTCGCTCTAGCTTCGTTTTTCTCCGTTTTTCTTGGTTTTCTGTTTTTCCGTCCTAGCTGTTTCACCTAAACAGTTTCCGCCACCATGGCTTGGCGCGTTCTGCGGCTAGTTCAGCCTTTGTCTGTTCGAGTTCACGGCGCACCGCCTCTAATTGGCGTTCAAGTTCGGCAATCCGTCCGTCCGTCTCGTCCTGCTTTCGCCCCAGTTCCTGCACCGCTTCGTCGATCTCGGACATTTTTGCAGATAGCTGTGCCGCTGTTTGTGCTACCGCGAACACCGCATCGCGTGGTTGCTGTTCGCGTTGCATCTGGAGCACGCGCTTCATGTCTTCGACGGCTTCGTCAACCGTTACCGGAAACCCGCGCTCGGCCAGGATTTCGAAGATCTGCACCTTGTGGTAGCCTTGCTCTCTCAGTTCTTTGATGGCCTTCAGTACGTCCACGGCTTCGGGCTTATAGAAGGTGATGGCTCCTTGCTTGACCTTGGGGATGTAAACGTGGAATTCAATGAGCCAGTCCGAAATTGTTGACTTCGGTAGGCCCAGAATCTCCACAAGGTCTTTTTTACGCAGCAGTCTCGTCAATCCATAGCACCTCCGCTTGTTTGCCGTCTTTTGGTTCCGTCCTTACGTCTTTGCTTAAATCGTCCGTCGCCCGTCCATTTCGTCCATTCGTTTTTAATTAATCCGTCCGTCGTCCGTCCTTTCCGTCCTTGCGTCTTGTTCCGTTCGTCCACCGCTCGCCCTTTCCGTTTTCCCGTCCTACGCCCGTTTTTCCTGCCGATCCGTCTGGAATGATGATGGAATGACAAACTGTCATACCTTGCGCGTCAAGGGTACGCGCTTCGCGCCGCTACGCGCCCTTGACGCGCATCATGCGGCGCGACAATGGTTATGGGGGCGACGCCTCCACACGGGCGTCGCCCCTTGGTGACTAGATTGCGCGAATGCGGCGACCGAGGTGGGTTCCTAGAGAATACGGTTGGAATGAAAGCGCTTTATTTTGGCTTCTGAGCGGTTTTTTCTGTATGGGGGATATATCTACCATCGCTTGAAAATGTGCTATAATGTGCGCAGGGTGTGTATGTTGAGGCTCCAAGCGCCTTGGCGTAAGGCCATGACGCGCAGGG
>NZ_BMOF01000096.1 GCF_014646935.1 Calditerricola satsumensis
GATGGCCAACGAAACCGTCGCCGTCATCGGGGCGGGGACGATGGGGAATGGCATCGCCGAGGTCTTTGCCGTCGCCGGCTACGCCGTGCGGCTGTACGATGCGGCAGGGGCGGCGCTCGAGCGGGGGCTTCAGGCGATCGCCGAGCGCGTAAAGAAGCGGGCGGAAAGGGGGCGGCTGGCGGAGGACCCCGCCGCGGTGCTCGCGCGCATTGCCCCAATGGCGGCGCTGGAGGAGGCCGCCGGCGCGGCGCTCGTCATCGAGGCGGTCGTTGAGCGCCTCGACGTCAAGCGCGAGGTGTTCCGCGCCCTCGACGCCGCCTGCGGGCCGGAGACGATTCTGGCCACGAACACCTCGTCGCTGTCGGTCACGGAGATCGCCGCGGCGACGACGCGTCCCGAGCGCGTCGTGGGCCTGCACTTTTTCAACCCCGCGCCGGTGATGCCCCTCGTCGAGGTGATCGCGGGGAAGTTTTCGGCGCCTGAGGCGGTGGATGCCGCCGTGCGGTTTGTCGAAGCCGTGGGCAAGGTGCCCATTCGCGCCCAGGACACGCCCGGCTTCATCGTCAACCGCGTGGCCCGGCCTTTCTACAACGAGGCCCTGCGCATCGTCGGCGACCGCGTGGCGACGATCGAGCAGGTCGACCGCATCTTGAAGGCGGCAGGCTTCCGCATGGGGCCCTTTGAACTGCAGGATCTGATCGGCCTCGACATCAACTTCGCCACGACCACCTCGGTGTACGAGGCCTTCTTCCACGACCCACGCTTTCGCCCGCATCCGATCCAGCGCATGATGGTGAGCGCCGGTGCGCTGGGCCGGAAGACGGGAAGGGGGTATTACCGCTATGACGGCGAGTAGGGTGCTCCTCGTCGGCAGCGGGCCCCTGGCCGACGAGGCGGCCGCCTGGCTGGCGGCGCAGGGGGACGAGGTCCTCCGCTGGGACGGCGGAGATGCGGGCGGCACGCTTGCCGTCGACGCTGTCGTCGACGTCACCGCGCGGCGCGAGGAAAAGCGCGCGCTGCTTGGGGCGGTGGAGAAGCGGCTCGACCCCGCGGTGCCGGTGTACACGTCGGCCGTCGGCGCCTGCGCCACCGAGGTGGCCGCGCATCTGGCGCACCCCGGGCGCGTGGTCGGCTTTTCGCCGTGGCAGCTGGGCGAGATGGGCGTGCTGGAGGTGAGCCGGCCGCTGCAGGCCGAAGACGACGCCCAGTGGGAACGGGCCCTGGCCTTCTGGCGGGCGCGCGGCAAAGCGGTTGAGGCGGTGGACGACGCGCCGGGGCTGGTCTTTCCGCGCACCCTGGCCATGCTCGTCAACGAGGCGGCCTTTGCCCTCATGGAAGGGGTGGCCACGGCGGCGGACATCGACTTGGCGATGAAGAAGGGCACGAACTACCCCTACGGTCCCCTGGAGTGGGCCGACCGCATCGGCCTCGACCAGGTGCTGGCCGTGTTGGAGGGCCTGTTCCGCGAACTGGGCGAGGACCGCTACCGCCCGGCCCCCCTCCTGCGCAAGCTGGTCTACGCCGGCTGGACGGGTCGGGCGGCGGGACGCGGTTTTTACCGGTACGCGGACGGATCGTCATGCGCGTAAGCGACGCTGCACGAAAAGGAGGATGGGCCATGCGCGAAGCCGTGATTGTGGACGCCGTGCGCACCCCCTTTGGCCGCTACCGCGGCAGCCTGAGCCGCGTGCGCCCGGACGACCTGGCCGCCCACGTCATCCGCGCCCTCTTGGAACGCAACCCGCAGCTGGATCCGGCCGCCATTGAGGACGTCATCTTCGGCTGCGCCAACCAGGCCGGCGAGGACAACCGCAACGTGGCGCGCATGGCCGTGCTGCTGGCCGGGCTGCCCGAAGAGGTGGGCGGCGTGACGGTGAACCGCCTGTGCGG
>NZ_BMOF01000097.1 GCF_014646935.1 Calditerricola satsumensis
AATGGCTCTCTGACTTTTTTCAGAGAGTCCTTTTTACACAAGAATACGGACTCAACTCAGACGTGTCATCAGACTCGAGCCAAGAAGCTTGCGGCTGTAACGGTAACGCGAAATCGCCAGCTAAATCCGTCAAAGCGACAGGTAAAGCCAACAAAGAAGTCATTCGTTTGGCAATAGAGACATTTCGTTCAGCCTCCCAGAGTCACTATAGAGTGAGTGACTTTTTCTGGAACCAAACTCAGGTGATCGAATACGCTGAAACCGAATTGAAGGCTGTAATTGTTCCTGCGAAAAAACAAACCGACTTGGAACGTGTATTTTTGCAATTTACGTACGATACAAAACAAAACAAGCTGGGTAAACCAATTATCATGAAACTGAATCGGTATAACGCCAATGATTACAAACATTTTTCCATGACCTATACCACGTTAGACAATCAGCCCATTGTCGGCCTTTTCCTGGATTTTGAAACGCCAGAAGCCAGAAAAGTGGAATATACTTTGAATAGCGAAGTGAGCGCCACCGGGTATTGGGACTGCGTGCAATCTTGCCTACGAAATACTTGGAACAAGATGCCGACTGCATGGAGAATTGTCTGTGAAGGTGCTTGCGGTGGGTGCATTTGGTCACGTGTTCCTCATGTGTGTGCGGGGTGTTTGGTGTGCTTAGCGGGTTATGGGATCGGATGCGGTACAGCTTGCTTGTAAGGAGTGATGTGACTTGTCGAGAAATGCGAAGGGTTCATGGATCGGCGTCGGATTGCTATCCTTAGCCCTGTTGATTGCAATTCTTTTGGGGCTAGAAACAATTTCCTACGCATTAGGAGCCATGTTATCAGCAGCTTTATGGCTTGCTGTTGGAAGTTACTTTCCAAAAAGACTTTCCGAGTATTCCACGGGACAAAAAATTTATCTGGGTGTGACCGTCGTATTGATCACGTTCATTACCGCAATATTGGTAGTAAAAACAGTAAAAACGGACCAAGGCATGCTTTCCGGATCGGTTAAGATGGCCACCCACTTGTTAACCGAACGTGCGTCCTAATGGTTAAGAGAAAGCGAATGTCCGGCCAAGAGCCGGGCTTTTCTGTTGGCCTCGTTTTGGGTACAATACGAACAGATGTTCTATGAACGTGTGTTTGGGTGATGCCATGCTCCGCGATCTCCAGCGCTATCTGGCCCGTCGCCAACCGGTGGATATCATCTACCTCGACCGTGCCGGCCAGCTTACCCAGCGCCGCGTCCGGTTGCTGCGCGTCGACGCCGACCACGTCCGGGCCTACTGCTACACGTGGTGAGCGGAAGATGAGTAAACCCCCAGGGTTGTCCCTGGGGGTGTTTGCTAACACGTTGCTAACGCACTTAACGAAATCAAAGCAGCGTGTAGACAAAGTACCGGGAGGTACAAGATCTACACGCTTTTTTGTCGAATAGGGTTCTTATCTCATCCATGCAGAGGTGGCCACATGCT
>NZ_BMOF01000098.1 GCF_014646935.1 Calditerricola satsumensis
CCTCCCTGAGGGAGCCTCTTGCCAAGTCCTTCTGGGTTAGATTTTCTCGTGAGTGACCGGCGGTTGACGGAGGGGCACCACGTGGGAGCGTCCGTTTACGAGGCGCACGGCGTAACCGGCATCGGCCGACTCCGTCAGGTGGGTGTTATGGGTGACCATGATGATTTGCCGCGCGAAGAGGTCGCTGACCGACTGCAGGAACTGGACGACGGGCACGATGTAGTCCTCGCTCACGTGCTTGGCCGGCTCGTCGAGGATGAGCGGCCCGGGGAGGGGCGGTTTGAGGGCCTGCAGCAGGGCGACGCGCAACGCGAGGGAAACCACGTCCACCACGCCCCCGCCACGGGCGTCCTGCGGCCTCGTGACGACCGGCACGCCGTCCGCCTCGGACACCACATAGAATTCCGCGACGGGTTTGCCGCCGTGCTCGCCCACCTCCACCTCGAAGCGCAAGCCCGGCCCGAACACGTATTGCAGGGCATTGGTGACGAGCATGGCCAGCTGCTGGCGCGCCTGCTCGCGGGCGTACGCGCCCGTCTCCTGCAGCAGGATGCGCGTCTGCTCGTACAGCTCCCGTCGGCGGCGGGCGTCTTCCCACGCCGCTTGCCGCTCGCGGAGGTCGCGCAAGAGGGCTTCCTGTTTGCCCTCCAGGCGGGCCAGGCGCTCCCGGGCCCGGCGCTGCGCCTCGCGCAGCCGCTCCAGCTCGGCGCTGAGCGCGGCGCTCATTTCTCCACCAGCTCCTTCGGAATGTGCTGCCAGGCCTCGGCAAGAAGGCGCTCAATTTCCCGCTCCAGTTGCGCAATCTCCTCGTCGAGGCGCTCAGGCGCGACCCCCAGTTCGTCCAGTTCGCGCAGAATCTCGTTGCGCTGGGCCTCGAGTTGCTCGAGGCGCGCCTCGGCGCGGTAGCGGAGGTTCTTCGCCTTCTCTATGGCCTCCCGGATCGCCTTCAGTTCCGCCTCATAGGCCATGCCGCTGTCTTTCCCCGCCTGGCTCACCGGCATCTCCTCCCCACTCGTCCAGAATGTGCGCGATGCGGTCTTCGTCTACGGGACTGCCGCACAGGGGACAGGTCTTCATCGCCGCCAGCACGGCGCGCAGCCGCGCCATCAGCCGGCGCAGCGTCGCGTCCTGCTCGCGGAGGAACGCTTCGCCCTGCGCCAGGCGCTCCGTCACTTCGCGCAAGCGCGTGCGGGCGTCGACAAGCCGCCGATGCCGCTCGGCCCGCTGCGCCACCGCCTCCGCCTGCGCGGCGAGGGCCTCCACCGCCTGCGTGGCCTCGCGCACGCGG
>NZ_BMOF01000099.1 GCF_014646935.1 Calditerricola satsumensis
GCGCCCGCAGACGTGCGCGCCCGCGCTTGGAAATGCGCGTTTTGCCCACGTGTTTCCCGGAACGGTTTTCGACGATGTTCAGCCCGGCCAGCTTGCGAATTTGCCGCCAGTCGCGGTATTGGCGCAAGTCACCCGTCTCGGCCAGAAACCCCGCCACCGTCATTTCGCTGACGCCGGGAATGCTCAGCATTTCCATAGCCCCGGGAATGCGCTTGAGGAGCTCTGCGATTGCCTGCTCAATCTCCTCAAGCTGCTGGCGAAGGAGGTCGTATTCCTGCAGCCAGCAGCGAAGCGAAAGGCGCGCGGCATGCAGGTCTTGGGTCAGACCGATGGAACGCTCGGCGCTTGCGCGCAAGGAACGAGCGCGCGAAAGTCCCACGGCCCGCTGTACCCCGTGTTCTCGCCACAGGCGAACCAGCTCCTCGGGCGTATACGCACACACATCTTGCGGAAGCGGGAAGAGACGAAGCGACACGAGGGCCGTTTTGCTTCCCAGTCCGGGAACACATCGAGGAACTCCGGGAAGTACTGGTCCAACCAGCGGCGGATGCGCGCGTGCAGGCGCTGAAGGTTCTTCATGAGCTGGTAGCGGAGATGGACAAGGCCGCGCAGCTCGGCGAAATCGCCTTGCGGCCATGTGGGAATGACGAAATGCCCGTCTTTGATGAGCTTGCCAATGACCAAGGCGTCCTTGCGATCGTTTTTGGTCGGCGAGTTGTCTACAAACTCTTTGGTTTGCTTGACATGAAAGGGATTTACAAGGACGACCGGGACATCGCAAGCACGCAAATAAGCGGCAAGGTTCAGCCAGTAATGACCGGTCGGCTCCATGCCGACCACGAAGAATCCAGAATTTTTCTTACAAAGACATTGAAAAGGAACTGGAAAACGGTGAGCAGATTGAAATTTTTGCATCAAATCGGGATGTCGATATTCGAAGAACGAGAGGAAAGAAAGCGGTTGTCTATTGGGTGAAACAGGATGAGCTTTCCCATCACCTTCACGGATTTTTAAATTCTTAGGTTATAGTAAGAAAGTAGATACGGTGATGGAAAAATTTGACTACGAAAAATTTAATCGAAGAATAAAAAACGGGGGAAAACCCCCGTTTCAGCGTGTAGACAAAGTACCGGGAGGTACAAGGTCTACACGCTTTTTTGTCGAATAGGGT
>NZ_BMOF01000100.1 GCF_014646935.1 Calditerricola satsumensis
GCGCCCGCAGACGTGCGCGCCCGCGCTTGGAAATGCGCGTTTTGCCCACGTGTTTCCCGGATTGGTTTTCCACGATGTTCAGCCCGGCCAGCTTGCGGATCTGCCGCCAGTCGCGGTATTGGCGCAAGTCGCCCGTCTCGGCCAGAAACCCCGCCACCGTCATTTCACTGACGCCGGGGATGCTCATCATTTCCGCAGCCCCGGGGATGCGCTGAAGAAGCTCTCCAATTGCCTGCTCAAGCTCGTTGAGCTGCTGCTGCAGGAGGTCGTATTCCTGCAGCCAAAAGCGCAGAGCAAGGCGCGCGGCATGCAGGCCTTGGGTGAGCCCGATGGAACGCTCGGCGCTTGCGCGCAGCTGGCGAGCGCGGGAAAGTCCCACGGCCCGCTGCACCCCGTTTTCTCGCCACAGGCGCACTACTTCTTCGGGCGTATGGGCTTTGACATCTTGCGGCAGCGGGAAGAGGCGAAGCGACACGAGGGCCGTTTTGCTTTCCCAGTCTGGGAACACATCGAGGAACTCCGGGAAGTACTGGTCCAACCAACGGCGGATGCGCGCGTACAGGCGCTGCAGGTTTTTCATGAGCTGCTGGCGGAGACGGACAAGTCCGCGCAGTTCGGCGAAATCGCCTTGCGGCAAATTGGGCAGGACAAAATGCCCGTCTTTGATGAGTTTGGCGATGACCAGCGCGTCCTTGCGGTCGTTTTTGGTCGGCGAGTTGTCTACAAACTCTTTGGTTTGCTTGACGTGGAAGGGGTTGACCAGGACGACGCGGACATCGCAAGCGCGCAAATAGGCGGCAAGGTTCAGCCAATAATGACCGGTCGGCTCCATGCCGACCACGACCTCTGAAAGCCCGTGTTTCGCCTGCAGCTGGCGGATCCACTGTAAGAACACCTCAAACCCCTCAAGTCGGTTGTCAAAGATCAACGGTTCGCCAAGGATGTGCCCACGCCAGTTAATCGCACGTGCCACGTGTTTCTGGGACGCGATGTCAACGGCGACGATGAGCGTGGAATCGTGAATGGTGGCAAGCTTGCGATTTTGTGCTATCATAGGGGTACTACCTCCTGA
>NZ_BMOF01000102.1 GCF_014646935.1 Calditerricola satsumensis
CGGCGCAGTCCCCCGACGCGGTAGCGCCGCGCGCCGGGCGCGGCGGCCGCGGCGGCGTAGTGGGTGACGAGCACCGCGGTGTGGCCCTGGCCGGCCAGGTGCTCGGCCAGGGCCACGGCCAGGGCCTCCCCCTCGGCCGGATTGGTGCCCCGCCCGATCTCGTCGAGCAACAGGAGCGCCCGTCCCGGCGCCTTCAGCTGCGCCGCCACCTCGGCCACTTGGCCGGCGAAGGAGCTGAGCCCCTCGCCCACGTCCTGGCCGTCGCCGGTGACGAGGACCACGCGGTGGACAAGCCCAGCCACCATGCGCCGCGCCGGGACCGGACTGGCCAGCTGGGCCAGGGCCTGGCACAGGCCGATCGTGCGTAGGCCCACCGTCTTGCCGCCCATGTTCGGGCCGGCCACCACGGCCAGCCCGGGCGCCAGGCGCACGGTGAGCGGCGTCATCGCCGTCCCGCGCGCGGCCAAGGCGGCGGCGACGGCCGGGTGCACGGCGTCGTCTAGTTCCAGGATGCCGGGGGCGTCGGCCGGCGTCGGCAGCGCGGCGCCCTGGCGCTTTCCCCATGCCGCGCGCGCCCACCGCCAGTCCCACGCCCCCACATCGGCGTCGAGCCGCTCCAGCTCCGCCAGAGACGCCCGCAGCCGCTCGCTGAGGGCCGCCAGCGCCGCCCGTTCCCGGTCCGCGATGGCCGCGTCCAACGCCTCCCGCTCCGCGTCCAGTGCCTCCTCCTCGGCCGTCCGGCGCAGGACAAAGGCTACCTCAAAGGGCGTCTGCCCCTCCCGCTCGAGCAGCGGATGGCGCTCGGCCGCAAGTAGGATCGCCGCCTCGGTTACCGGTACGTAAACGCGCTCGCCGGAAAGGGAAAGGCCCAGGTCGCACGCCACTTGCCGGGCGGCCGCCTGCCGCAGGGCCAGGCGGCGCCGCTCGGCGTCACGCCGCCGGGCGCGCAGCGCGGCC
>NZ_BMOF01000103.1 GCF_014646935.1 Calditerricola satsumensis
ACGTCACCGAGGTGAAGGTGCTGAAGCATTTCATCGGCGGCCGGTGGGTGGAGGCGCAGGCGACCGCCACCCAGCCGGTGGTCAACCCGGCCACGGAAGCGGTGCTGGCCCACGTGCCGCTGGCGACGAAGGACGACGTCGACCGCGCGGTGGAAGCGGCCAGGGAGGCGTTCCCGGCATGGAGCCGCACGCCGGTTCCGAAGCGGGCGCGCATCCTGTTTCGCTTCCAGCAGCTCTTGGTGGAGCATTGGGACGAGCTGGCCCGGCTGATCACGCTGGAAAACGGCAAGACGCTGAAGGAAGCCCACGGCGAGGTGCAGCGCGGCCTCGAGTGTGTGGAGTTTGCCGCCGGGGCCCCCACGCTGATGATGGGCCGGCAGCTGCCCGACATCGCCACCGGAATGGAGTCGGGCTTCTGCCGCTACCCGCTGGGCGTGGTGGCGGGCATCACCCCGTTTAACTTCCCGATGATGGTGCCCTGCTGGATGTTCCCGCTGGCCATCGCCTGCGGCAACACCTTCGTGCTGAAGCCCTCCGAGCGCACGCCGCTCCTCGCCAACCGGCTGGCGGAGCTGCTTGCGGAAGCGGGGGTTCCCGACGGCGTGTTCAACGTCGTTCACGGCGCCCACGACGCGGTGAACCGGCTCCTCGAGCACCCCGACGTCAAGGCCATCTCCTTCGTCGGGTCCCAGCCGGTGGCCGAATACGTGTACAAGACGGCGGCGGCCCACGGGAAGCGGGTGCAGGCCCTGGCCGGGGCCAAGAACCACACCATCGTCATGCCCGACGCCGACCTGGACCTCGCCGTGCGCGAAATCGTGAATGCCGCCTTCGGGTCGGCCGGCCAGCGGTGCATGGCCTGCGCCGTCGTCGT
>NZ_BMOF01000104.1 GCF_014646935.1 Calditerricola satsumensis
CACATGTTGATTCATGGGGTCAGGCTCATTCTAGCTGGGGGCAATTTTACACACAAATAGGGACTTGATCGGGTTGTGTCCCTGGTGGTTGTTTGCTAACACGTTGCTAACGCACTTAACGAAATCAAAGTGCACTCAATGCTATTCAACAAATCCGCGCCAGAATAGGCTAAATGAAACTCTAGTACATTACATGCACGGCCGATTTCAAAATGGCCGTGTGATCTCGCTGACACACGAGCCGGGATCCTTGCCCTACAAGGGTTTTCGGCACTCGTCCTTTTTAGGGGAAATGGTTCGCTATTTTTTGCTATGGAAGCACGTGGGAGTCGGTCAACGTTTTTGTGACGTTCCCTGATCCCGCTCATAACGGAGCTGGTTAGACTCCTGCGGCAGACTGGCCGTGCAGGTATTTGGTCGTGTTGCCGGGTGAATGAAATGTCCGCCGCTTATACATCAAGGCTATCTCTGCTTGTCATGAAAAAAATCGAGTGATATCATGAAGTTGTACCAACCGGTAGGTACAGAGGGGTAGCTATGACAACAAAGCGTGCACAAATTGTCGCTATCGCCGCCGACGTTATTCATAAGAAGGGATATCAAAACACGAAGGTGGAAGACGTCCTCTTAGCAGCGGAAATTGGAAAAGGTCAGTTTTACCACTATTTTTCCTCCCTCAATGACTAACCCTTTTTCTCCGTTTTGCTCACTCATTCGCACGTTTTCTCC
>NZ_BMOF01000105.1 GCF_014646935.1 Calditerricola satsumensis
CCTTGGCTCGCTGACCGCCTTTTTCCTTCTTGGCATCCACACTTTTTAGCGTAGAGCCGGGTCAAGTATATGGTAAACTGTTCCTGATAACGGTTCCCCCGAACGCGCAAAAAACACTCCCAACCCGGGAGTGTTGCGTTTGCGCTGTCCTCGCTTCCATGCCGTCAACCCCTGCGCGCGCCGCGCCCGCGACGCCCTTCGTGGCGGCGCAGGGAGGCCAGCCGATCCTCGCTCTCGCGCAGGAACCGGCTCAGCTTTTCCTCAAAGGAATCATCCCGCTCCCGACGCCGCTTTCGCGCGCGCGGGTCGTAGTTGTCCTGCGCTTGGCGAATGGACAAGCCGATCTTCCCGTTTTCGGAGATGTTGAGCACCTTCACCGTGACGATGTCGTTGATCTTGAGGACGTCGCGCACGTCCTTCACGTAGTAGTCGGCAATTTCCGAAATGTGGACAAGTCCCGTGACCCCTCCTGGCAGCTCGACAAACGCCCCGAAATGGGTGATGCCGGTTACCTTGCCCTGCAGCTTGCTGCCAACCTCAATGGCCATGTACGAAAAAATCCTCCCTTGGTGCGCAAAGAATCACGAATCTATTTTATTTTATCCCCATCGGCAAGGTCTCGTCAATGGTCCGATGGCTCGAGCTTTTTTCGCTGTGCCTGTATCTCGGCCTGATCTGCATCAGGCCATCTTCA
>NZ_BMOF01000106.1 GCF_014646935.1 Calditerricola satsumensis
TTCACCGACTAGTGTGGGCGACGATGGGTTGGCTTCGAGTTTTCTTTAGCTTGGGGTTGTCCTCGGTTATGCTTTTGTGTTGGGAGTACGGCCACCAAACCTTCTCAATGCACGGGTATGTCGGGGGATGGCTTTCGGCGGGGTTGATGAAGAAGCTAGCCAATTGTTGGGCACACGAACACACGTGGTGACGATGGNACGTCGAGGATGGCTTTCGGCGGAGTTCATGAAGAAGCTAGCGAATTGTCGGCCACTCGAACACGTTGGGGGTGGGTTGGCTTTGGAAGAAGCTAGCCAATTCTCTTTGTGTGGGCGGTTGAGCTATGATTAGGATTGTCTAGGCATTGCTTGTGTGTGCACGGTGCGAGCCCAATGCACGAGCAAGTCGAGGATGACAATCTCGAGAGTAGCAATGATGCCGCGGAATGTTTTGTTGCCTTCGGAGTAGTGGGCGAGCGGCGAGTCGGAGTGGACCCGGTAAAGTTTAACCTCGGTGTGCACGGTTGTTTTTAGAAACTCAACCCAATACCGGGGACGTTGAAAGTGATACTCCTACGAGTTGCAAACCCATAACATATCGGTTGCCTA
>NZ_BMOF01000107.1 GCF_014646935.1 Calditerricola satsumensis
AATGGAAATGGGCCACGTTCTTGTGATGCTTCCGAATGGCGGCAAGCTGGGCCGCTTGGCGGTCGGTCAGATCGTCCTCGTTCTTCAAAAGCGGCCATCGCCTCAGGCGTTCCCCAGTCACCTGCTGTTCCACAAGCCGTGCTTCGTCAACCCGCCGATTCGCATCTTGAATAACGTGAAACGGATCTGCCACGATGACAACACCGGGCAAAGCGCGCTTCACCGCATGGCGCCAAGCATCCTTCAGGTCGATGCACACGGCCCGAATGCGCTGGCGAACCGAATCCGGCATCTGGCGCAAAAAGCGCTCCAACGTCTTTATACGGTCATCGGGCAGAATGGCCAAAAGTTGCTGTTTGGGCCACACACACGTGACCGTGACCATCATGTCACGGCCACGATAGCTGTGTTCATCGATGCTTAGCACGAAGGCTTCCATGTCCTTGAGGGCTTCCTCAAGGTTGGCCTTTTGGCCGACACACCGGAGAAGCAAACGGCGCAAGCTATGGGGGCTCATTCCGCTTTCCTGAGCGGCCTGACGGAAGCTGTTTGCTTTCAGGCGCTGGAGCAAGAGGGCTTC
>NZ_BMOF01000108.1 GCF_014646935.1 Calditerricola satsumensis
CGCCTCCAGCGTCTGATTCAAAAGAAGCCGCGCCGTCTCCATATCCGGTGCCTCCAGGATGACGCGTACCCGACGATGCACCTCCTCTTGCAGCGGTTTCGGTGTCGCATCGAGAATGTTGCGCATAAAGTGCGTCTGGTACCGCTGCCAGGTCACGCCCTGAAAGTGCCGACGAATGGCGCGTACAAGCCCGCGATGGTCATCCGACACCACCACATCGACGCCGTGCAGCCCGCGGCTTTTCAGCCAGCTGAAAAACTCGCCCCAGCTGGCTTCCGACTCGCTGTCGCCAAGCATCAGGCCCAACACCTCGCGATACCCCTCGGTGCCTTAGCCGATCCCGATAAGTGCGCCGCGCGACCGGACGCCCCCTCTTCACGCACCTTCAGCACCAGCGCATCGACGAGGACAAAAGGATAGGCCTTCTCTTCAAGCGACCGGTTGTTCCATGCCTTGACCATTGGATCCAGCCGCTTGCACAGTTCTGAGACGGTGGATTTCGAGAACTCCGTGCCGCGCAGCTCCTGCGTGATCTGTTCAATTTTGCGCGTCGATACCCCGTTCACCACCATTTCCATT
>NZ_BMOF01000109.1 GCF_014646935.1 Calditerricola satsumensis
CGGCCGCGCGGGCGGCCCGTGCCGCCCCCGCTTGGACCGGCGACAGCACGAGCGCCGCCGGCACGCCAACCTCTCGCCCGGGGCCCAGCGCCGGTGCACCCACGCGCACGAGCAGGGCGCAGGAACGGCTTTTGCCCATGGCCAGGCAGCGGGCGCAGAATGCGCAGCGCGCGGCGCCGCACGACGCGCAGGTTGGCGTCTCTTGAAGCGTCTCCTCCTCCCCGCAGCGCAGGCACCGCCCCGCCGGGCGCCCTGTGTGGCCCCAACGCAACAGGCGGGCCAGCTTGCGCCTCCATCCCCGCGGCGGTTCCTCCCCTACGTGGGCAACGCCCGGCACGAGTTCGGCCCGCCCCTCCAACACCAGCCACTGCACCGCGCCCAAAAGGTGCCGCTCGCGGAGCGGCGCGCGCCACGCGGCGGCAAGCAGCGGATGGGCCATCGCCCACTGGACGGCCCGAACCCCGTCGCCGCGCGCGACCGCCGCCTTGCCCCACAGGTCGCCCCACGCGCGCCGGTCAGCGAGCGCCATGAGCTCCGTCCACAGCAGGCTGCGCCCGGCCA
>NZ_BMOF01000110.1 GCF_014646935.1 Calditerricola satsumensis
GCCGGGTCCGGCGCCGCCGTGCTGGGACGCGCCGACGGGACGGTACGGACCCTCGGCCGACCCGGTGAGCCGCTGGAGGCGCAGCGGGCGGCGCTCTGCGCGGCGCTGCGGGACGGCTTTCGCCGCGTGTGCCTTGCCGGCGCGCTGACCGCACGCGTGTGGGGGATGCTGGACGACGGCCAGCCCTTGGACCTCGTGGTGCGCGATCCCACGCGCGTCTTTCTGCCGTACGACGCGCTGCGCCGCCTGCATCGCCGCGGCGTGCGCCTGTGGGTGCGGCGGGGGGTACGCCTGTGCGCGGTGGCGGCCAATCCGGTTTCCCCGGACGGCTGGCGCTTTGACGCCGACGCCTTCCTCGACGCCTTGGCCGCGGCGGCGTGGGGGCTTCCGGTTGTCGACGTGGTCGCCGGAAAGGAGCGGGTGGCCGATGGAGGAACCTCTCCAGTCGTTTCTCGATGAGCGCGCGCGCCGGCGGCTGCTGTTCGCCGCCGTGTGGCGGGAGATGGCGCCGCGCTCGGGCCCCGGCCGGCGCGCCAAGGGGGCGGCGCGCCCGTTTCGGCC
>NZ_BMOF01000111.1 GCF_014646935.1 Calditerricola satsumensis
GCGCGGCAAGGGCCGGGACGATTATCCCGTGCGAGCCATGTGGAATGCGTATATCGCCCTCGTCGTGTTCCAGCACCCGAGCGTCGAATCCCTGCGACGCGAACTGAGCCGAAACGGGCAGTTGCGCTGGCTTTTGGGCTTTGGCGACCGCGTGCCAAGTGCCGCGGCCTTCAGTCGCTTCTGGAAACGGGTTGAAGCCCATGAGGCCGAGCTGGAATCCCTCTTTGTTGCGCTCCAGCAGGCTGTGGCCACGTACCTTCCCGACTACGGCAAGCGCCTGGCCCTGGATAGCAAAGCCATTCGGTCGTACGCGCGTCACCGGCCGAAAAACACCGCGCCCGACGGGCGAAGGGACAAAGATGCGGATTATGGGTTTAAGACGGTGCGCGACCGCGAGGGGAACGCGACAAAGTTCCGGTGGTTTGGATACAAGCTGCATCTCATCGTCGACAGCACCCATGAACTGCCGGTGGCCTACACGGTGACACCCGCCTCAAAAGCCGATGTCGCCACAGCCCATGCCCTTTTGGAAAAGCTGCAAGC
>NZ_BMOF01000112.1 GCF_014646935.1 Calditerricola satsumensis
GCTCGAATCCCTTACCAACCACATGTTGATTCATGGGGTCAGGCTCATTCTAGCTGGGGGCTATTTTACACACAAATAGGGACTTGATCAAACATAAGATTCTCCCTTAATCAATGCCCTCGCCGCCAACCATTTTTCTTCCAATCCGGTCAGGCTTAGGATGCGAATAGCGGTTTCCATCCTGATTGCCAACAACGATAAACTCTGCTCCGACACGTTGACGAATCGGCTCAACGAGGGGCTGAATGGTTTGCCATGGTTTATCAGATTTAAACGCTTGACGTATTTCGGGCATAAGGGCAACCGTCGTCGCTATACTGAGCGCTTGCTTTCCAATTTGCTCCTCGACAATTTCCTGTAACATGATAATAAACGTAGCACCGATTAATAAGATCACAATCAACAGCAGCAATACGACAAATATAATTAGTTTTGTTTGCAAAGAAAACTGGCACTTAACCATTGTGGTCACCTCCCTCAATGACTAACTCTTTTTCTCCGTTTTGCTCACTCATTCGCACGTTTTCTCCC